>CAYMWG010000052.1:6581-13487 GCA_964393765.1 uncultured Phycisphaeraceae bacterium | reverse complement strand
GCCGGGGGGGTTGCGGGCGTTCCGGCAGGCGCGGTGTCAGGCTCCGTCGCGGGGGGCGCATCGCTGGGGGAGGGGCCGCGATCCGAGAGTGACTTGATGTAGGTGATGAGGCCGTTGAGTTCGAGCGGCTTGAGCACGCCGGCGTAGACGGGCATCGACGTGCTGCGCCCGGCGACCATGTGCTTCTGCGAGTACAGGATGTTGTCCATCAGCCAGTTCTCATCGGCCACATGCTTCGAGCCGTCGGTGTAGGCGTGCTCGTAGCCGAACCAGTTCTTCCACGAGGGGCCGGTGCTGTCGGTCCCGTCGATGCTGTGGCAGGTCACGCAGGCCCTCTTGATCGCGACGATCTTGCCGATCTCGATCGGTGCCGTCTTGTCGTCGTACGGGATCGCCCACAGCGCGAGCGTCTGCGCGTACTCCGCGGCGGTCATCACCACGATGCCCGCGGCCATCTCGGAGTGCTTGTCGCCGCAGTACTCGGCACAGAAGACCTTGTGACCGACAAACTCCTTGTGGGAGCCGCCGGTGTCGCGCATCCAGGTGCCATCGGCGGCCCGCTCCGTCGGCTCGAGCGCCTCGAACCACATGCTGGTGTAGCGGTTGGGAAAAACGTCCATCTTCGTGCGAAAGTCCGGGATGAAGAAGGAGTGGATCACATCCATCGAGTACATGAGCAGTTTCACGGGTCGGTTCGCGGGCACCGCGATCAGCGGCACGGGTGACTCGCCCGACTGCGTGATATCGACCCACTCCTTGGGCGGCGGCTCAGCGCCGTTGCGGTACGTCGCGGTCCACGACCACTTCGAGCCCTTGATCTGGATTTCCTCGGCATCGCTCGGGGCCGCGAGTTTGCGGATGTACCCCTCAAAGCCCCAGAAAAAAATCGGCACCATCACCAGGAGCGGGATGATCGACCACGACAACTCCAACGGCGTGTTGTGGGCGGCACTGGACTGGTAGTTGGTCGCCTGCTTGGAGCGGTGGTACTTGAAGACAAACCAAAGCATCGGGACAATCACCACCAAAAACGAGATGATGTTCACCCACACGATGAAGACGTACAACCACTCGGTCTCGAAGGCCTGCGTCGAGTTGCCGACGTGGCCGAAGGACCACTCGTGGAGCAAGCCGCGCGAGGCCTCGGCCTTGGTCGTGGTCGGCGGGGTGCCCGTCGGGGCGACCGCCTGGGCGAGCGTCAGAAACAGATCGGTCATCATGGCTGAGACCCCGACAGTTCAAGGCTTATTGGGGGAGGGGAGGCTGCGGAGCGGGCGGCAGAAGGAGAAGGCTGTGCGGTGCGCCGGCGGCGATCGCTCACGAACAGGACGGCGATGGTCGATCCGAGGGCGAGCACGGTGACGATGCCCCCCAGTTGCATCACCCGCATCGCCGCGAGCGAGTACGAGCCGTCCTCGGGGTTCCAGTGGTAGCACCACAGGGCGAGTTGCTCAAACACGGTGCCGACCTTGCCGCCGGAGGCGTCGATGAGCGCGAACTTCAGGTCCTTGACGAGTTGCGGCGGGTACTCAAGGCCCGTCAGGTAGCGCGACACCTTGCCCTCGGGCGTGAGCACGAAGATCACCGGGCCGTGGGAGAACTCGTTGGCATCCGGCAGGTAGCGGTATGGGAAGCCGATGGCATCGGCCAGCGCGCGGGAGTTTTCGGGCAGGCCGGTCAGGTACACCCAGCCGTCGCGGATCGAGTCGGTCGTGGGCCGGGCGTAAGCGAGGAGTTGACCCGTCTTCTCGCGCGCGGCGGCATCGGTCGAATCGCCCGAATCAAAACTCACGACGACGACCTTGAAATCCCTGCCGACGGTCAGGTTAAGTTTGTTCAGACCGTCGGTGAACTTCTCCATCACCGCCGGGCACAGGACCGGGCATCGGTAATAGATCATCGTAAGCAGGACGGGCTTGCCCGCGCCGTCCTGCTTGCCCGCGCCGGGCGCGCTGAAGAGGTCGCCGAGTTTGATCTGCTCGCCATCTGAGGTGGTGAAGACGAGGCCTCGCGGCACGGAGGAACCGAGTTTGTTCTTGAGTTCGAGGCCGCGGACGGGAGCGGGGCGAAGGTCGGGCTCATCGCCGGGCATCGCGAGTTGGGCCGGTGCCGCCTGTGTGCCGAGCAGGAACGCGCCGACAGCCGCGAGCGTTGCGGCCCGGGAGGCGATGGTCAAGATGGAGCGGCGCGGGGTCATTAGAGACTTCTACGTCAGCGGGCGTAATCCTGTGCGGTTCTCCGCTTGGCGGTCTCGATGCGCACAAGCGCGACGTTGCGGGCCGGGACATCCCCGACGGCGGGGATGGCGAGCCAGTCGCCCGCTTCCATCTGCATGAGCGAGTTGCTCTTGAACAGGCGGGCCTCGATGGATGGCGAGAGCGTGTCGCCCAGCCGCACGATCTCCATCTCGTTGAGTTTCTGCGTGCTCTGCTGGACATAGAAGCCGTAGGTGACAACGCACGCGAACACGATGACGAGGAACAGGCCCACCCCTACGCCCATGATGCGGAAGGCGTTGCCCACCTCGGCGTGGGCGTGCTGGGGCTTCTGGTCCATGGTGTGGTCGTGCCACTGATCGACCGCGTCGTGCAGCGCCGCGGTCTCGTGCAGGTGCGGCTTGTGATGGGTATGGGCTTCGCTCATGGCAGACTCGTGGTGCGGATTGATGCCGGACGCTTGTGCTCAGACATAGTTCTTGTGCGACAGGGCCTCGTGCAGGCGCGGGTCCTTGAGAGGGATGAGTGGGGCCGTTCCGACACGCCACGCGACAAAGCCAAGGAAGATGCACAGCGGGCCGAGAAGACCGAGGATGTCGATCCACAACCGGTCGCCGAAGTGCGCGTGCGCGATCGGGCGTGCCATGTAGAGCAGGTCGATCGCGTGCATAACCAGTTGCCACAGCGCCACGGCCATAAGCAGTTTGTAGTTGCGCTTGACCTCGCGGAACAGAAGCAGGAGGAACGGGATGGCGAAGTGGCCAAGGCACAGGATCAGCCCGAGTTTCTCGTACCCGCCGCTGGCGCGGAGGTGGTAGAACGCGGTTTCTTCGGGGATGTTCGAGTACCAGATCAGGAAGTACTGGCAGAACGTGACATAAGCCCAGAAGATCGTGAACGCCAGGAGCAGTTTGCCAAGGTCGTGGAAGTGCTCGGCCGTCACGATGCCTTCGAGTTTGCCGCGCATCCGCAGCAGCCCCAGAACGAGGATGACCAGCGCGATGCACGAGAGCATGCCGCCGGCAAAGAAGTAGACGCCGAACATCGTGCTGAACCAGTGCGGGTCCATGCTCATCAGCCAGTCAAAACTGGCGAACGCGGTGCTCAGCGCGAAGATCAGCAGCCCGTACGAACTCATCTTGCGGGCGCGGGCTGTGAGCCACTTGTCCCCGCTGATGTCCTGCCGGGTGCTGTAGCCGCGAAGTTTCGTCGCGAGCACGGTCCAGATGACAAAGTACAGCGCGGCGAACGCCAGCCAGCGGGCCACGTTCAGGTAAGGGGCCTTCTTGGCGATCACCGGGTCGAGCGCGGCGTGCGGGTCCATCCAGTGGAAGAGTTTGCCGTGATAAACAAAGACTTCCAGGATGACCACCGGGAGGAAGAGCAGCAGGACAACCGGGATCAGGCTCGCGACGTTCTCGGCCTGTCGCCGGATCGCCGCGGACCAGCCCGCGTTGAACTGGTGCAGGATCATCGTAAGGCCCAGGCAGCCCAGCGCGAGGCTCAGCGAGTACAGGAACCCGACGTGGTAGGCCGCCAGCGCGTGGCCGGGACCGTCCTCACCGCCGGTGGCCCCGCCGACGATCGCGGCGACAATGCCGAGCGCGCCCACGGCCCAGAGAATGAAGGGCAGCAGGCCCAGCCCGCCGCGGACCGCGCTGTCGCTGAGTTCCGCTCGCGCGGCGACATGCGCTGGCACGCCCGCGTTGCCGTGATCATCGCCGTTGTGCGCGCGGGACTGGCCGGAGACGATCTGGCTCATGGCGTGGTCTCCGTTGCGGCGACCGGGGGCGCGACCGGGGGCGCGACCGGGGGCGCGACCGGGATCGCCGGCCCGGAGCCGTCGATCGCGCTGCGGCTCGCCGGGGGTCGCTTCTGTTCCAGCATCTGGCGCTCCTCCGCCGGAAGCCCTTCGAGGCTCTCGGTGCGGCTGGCCTGGAGGGCGCGGAGGTAGAGCACGATGGCCCAGGAGTCGGCGACGCTGATCTTGTCGGCGTAGCCGGGCATCTTCGGAGCGCCGCCCGCGGTGGTATTGGGGACACCGTGGCGGATGACGCTGAAGAGGTATCCATCCTGGCCGGTGTAGACCGCGCGGTCCTTGTACTTGGCATCGTGATAGGTCGGGATGGGGCTCATCCATCGACGGCCCACAAGACCGCCGTACGGATTGCCGTCCGACAGGCCGCCGCCACCCTCGCCCTGATAGCCGTGGCACGCCGAGCAATAGATGTTGAACCGCTCCTGCCCGCGATCGAGCATGTGATCGACGGCCTCCGCGCGGCTGAGCACGCGGCCGTATGCCGCCGCGTCCGCGATGACTCGCTCGAACACACCCTCGGGAACGACGGCCTGGTAGGCGGGTCGCTTGGTGGTCGGGTCCGCGGGCTTGGTGGTGTCGATGCCCTCGAAGATCGCCGGCTCATCCGCAAGAGACCACGCCCGGCCCGACGCCGCGGCATCGGTCGAATACCCGAACGCGACCGTTCCGGCGACGGGGAGACGCATCGAGCGTCCGTCCTCGAAGAAGTCGCTCTGGGTCTGCGGCTTGACCTTGGGACTGTCGTCCATGTCCGGGAGGAACTGCCGGGGCGGATCCTCGGTACGCTCGCCGCGGCAGGCCGCCAGGCCCGCACCGGTGAGCAGGGCGATCGCGGTGTACACGACCGTGCCGACGAGCCGCGAGGAAGTTGTTTGCTTGGTCTTCATTTGATGCTTTGCTGGTCTGCTGCTTTGCTGCCTTTGGCTGCCTCGCCGCTCACTCCTCCACGAAATCAAAGTGCTTGCCGCCGACACGCTCGAGCAGCTCGCGGGTGGCATCTGGGTCGAACTTGGGATCGTTCGCCTCGATGCAGATCACAAACCGGTCGTCCGAGACGCGGAGAAATCGCTCCTTCTTCAGGAGCGGGTGGTACCACATGGGCAGGGCGTTGAAGGCGAACATGCCAAAGAGCGCCGCGAACGCCGTGAACAGCACGCCAATCTCGAACGTCACGGGCACCCAAGGCTGGAGCGCGTCGAAGGGCTTGCCCTGCACGACCGTCGGGTAGCCGCGGGTGGTGACCCACCACTGGAGGAGGTACCCCAGGCCCGCTCCACCAAGCCCGACGATCCCGGTGACCAGGGGCAGGAGCGTGGACTTCAGGCCCATCGCCTCGTCCATCCCATGCACCGGGAAGGGCGAGTAGACATCCCAGCGCGAGTACCCCGCATCGCGGAGTTTCTCGGCACCGTGGGTGAGCGACGCGGGCGAGTCGAACTCCGCCATCACGCCGTAGACCGTCTCGCCGCCCTCGGTCTTGTAGATTTTGCGGACCTTGCTCATCTGCATATCTCCGCGTCCGCCTTCAGGACGGAACGCGAGGCGGAAAAGGAGTCAGTGCTGCCCGGCATGGGCGGTGTGGTGCGGATGCGGGCTGGCCTGCGGCAAAACGTTCTTGATCTCGCTCATCGCGAATGCCGGCAGGAACCGCAGGAACAGCATGAACAGAGTGATGAAGATGCCGATGGTTCCGACGAAGGTGAGGATGTCCACGGGCGTCGGGAAGAACATGCCCCACTCGCCGGGGAGGAACGCGCGGTGGATCGACGTGACGATGATGACGAACCGCTCAAACCACATGCCGACCGTGACGGCCATCGACACCGCGAAGATCGCCATCGGGCTGGTGCGGAACCGCTTGAACCAGAAGAGTTGGGGCGAGAGGACGTTGCAGGAGATCATGATCCAGTACGCCCACCAATAGGGCGCGCTCCGCTCCAGACCCAGGACCTCGGAGATGAACGGGGGCAACAGGCGGTTGTAGACGAACACGTCCGACTCGTACTGGTTCCCCGAATACCACGCGATGAAGAACTCCATGAAGTACGCGAAGCCCACCATCGAGCCCGTGACCAGGATGATCTTGGCCATATTCTCGAGGTGGCGGAGGGTGATGAGTTCCTTCATGTTCGGGTACAACTCGCGCGCCGGGATCATCAACCCCAGCACCATCGCGAAGCCGCCGAAGATCGCGCCCGCGACGAAGTATGGCGGAAAGATCGTCGTGTGCCAGCCGGGCACGATCGAGGTGGCGAAGTCGAACGACACGATCGAGTGGACGCTGAGCACCAGCGGCGTGCTGACGCCCGCGAGCATGATGTACGCCTTCTCGTAGTTCTGCCAGTGGCGGGTGCTGAAGCGCCAGCCCATCGCCAGAACCCCGTAGATCCACGCCCGCAAACTGTCCTGCCGGAGGTTGATGAACGGGGCGACCGTCGGGCCGCTCGCCGCCCGCATGCGCAGGACCGCGCGGTCGCGCAGTGTCGCGAAGTCCGGGATCATGCCCATGTACCAGAAGAGCAGCGAGACCGTGAAGTAGGTGCTCACCGCGAACACGTCCCATAGGAGCGGGCTGCGGAAGTTGGGCCAGATGCCGTTGGCGTTGGGGATCGGGAAGACCATCCAGATCATCCACACCCGCCCGACGTGGATCCCGGGAAACGTGCCGGCGCAGATAACCGCGAAGATCGTCATCGCCTCGGCAGCGCGGTTGATGCTCGTCCGCCACTTCTGCTTCAGCAGGCAGAGGATCGCGGAGATCAGCGTCCCCGCGTGGCCGATGCCGATCCAGAACACGAAGTTGGTGATGTCGAACGCCCAGCTCACCGGGTTGTTCGACCCCCACACGCCGACGCCTGTCGAAATCAGATA
>CAYMWG010000052.1:0-6571 GCA_964393765.1 uncultured Phycisphaeraceae bacterium | reverse complement strand
CCAGGCCCAGTCCACCTGGTTGTTCAGGCCCCACACGCCCACCCCGGTGACCAGCAGGTACAGGATCATCAGCGTGCCCACGCCCGCGAGCGTCGAGACCAGGCCGAACACCGGCAGCCACCACCCGCCGGGGCGCTGCTCGACATACCCGCACACCGTCTCGGTGATGTCGTGAAAACCTCGGTTGCTCAGCACCAGCGCCGGACGCAGCGACGGATCATCGATCAGCGTGCCGTCGCCGGTGCGCGGGTCGATCGCGATGGCCCGATCGGGGCGCAGCGCACCCGACAGGCGTCCAGATGTGATCTCGTCGGGCGGGATCGAACTCATGCGTGCGCTCCGAGAACGCTCAGGCTCAGCCGGTAGCCGCTGTCCTGCTCCGCCTTGTCTTGGTCAAAGTTGCTCGAATCGGGCGACACGCCCGTGTGCCCGCCGCCCCCCCCCGCGCCCGGCGCATGCTCGTGCGCATCCTCGGACCCTTGCCCGTGCTCAAAGGGGTGCTCCCACATGTGCTTGCGATCCGCGTCCGCCAACTCAGGGTTGGGGTTCCGCACCGCGAGCATGTACGTCGTCCGCGGCCGGGTATTCAGGAAACCCAGCAGCGAGTATGTCCGCCCTGAATCCCGCATCGCCCGCACGCGGCTGCCCATCCGCTTGCCGCCCCCGGCCTCGGCGTGCTCGGACGTGGTGTCATAGATATCGCCGAACACGATTGCGTCCGTCGGGCACGCCTGCTGGCAGGCCGTCTGCACCATGCCGTCGGGGATCGCATTTAAGCCCTTGAGTTTGGACTCGATCCGTGCCTCGTTAACACGCTGCACGCAGTAGGTGCACTTCTCCATCACGCCGCGCGAGCGGACCGTCACATCCGGGTTCATCTGCAGTTTGGTGATCTCGTCGAGCCGCTCGCGCAGGCGCGGCGGGATGAGGTTCACATTCGCCGGCGTCGCGCCCACGCTGTCCATCGCGCCCTTGCCGATGAACTCGCCGTTGAGTTTCTTCACGCCGTAGTCAAAGAAGTTGAACCGCCGGACCTTGTACGGGCAGTTGTTGGCGCAGTACCGCGTGCCGATGCAGCGGTTGTACACCATGTAGTTCATCCCCTCGGGGCCATGAACCGTCGCGTTCACTGGGCACACCGTCTCGCACGGCGCGTTCTCGCAGTGGACGCACGCCACGGGCTGGAAGGCGACCTCGGGGCTGGGGTCGTGCCGGTCGTGCCCGGTGAAGTACCGGTCCACGCGGATCCAGTGCATCTCCCGGCCCTTGTTCACCTCGATCTTGCCGACCACGGGGATGTTGTTCTCTGCCTGACAGGCAACAGTGCAGACGTTGCACCCGATGCACAGGTTCAGGTCGATGCTCATCCCCCACTGCGGGCCGCGGGCAAAGTCCGGGGGTGTGCCGGTCTCGCTGCTCGGGGCCGCGAGCGATGCGCCTCCGGAAACTGATGGCGGCTCCCGCAGGCCGCGCTGCGGGTTGGTGTAGGCGTTGATGTTGGCAGGGGTGTGCGAGAGTTCGCCCAGACGCTCGGCGAAGTTCAGGTCCCGCTTGTTGCCGTAGGAATCGACCGTGAGGCGCGTCTTCTCTTCCTCGGACAGTCCCTTGAACGGGTCTGCGCCAAAGGAGCTCCACGCGGCCAAGTCCGACTCGCGGACGATCGCGCGACCCTCCATCGAGCCGTGCGACTGCGTGGTCGAGACGTTGTGCCACGCCGGGCCGTCACCCGCGCGCTCGATCTTCGCGCGAGAGGCAACCCGCCGGTGCCGCCCGGAAGCGATCGGGTAGGCGTTGAACCCGACACCCGTTCCCACATGCCCGCACACCGTGCGCCCGTACCCCAGCGGCACGACGACCGTGTTCTCCGCGATACCCGGCACGGCCCACGCCGGGAGCGTTACCTCCGCGCCGTTGACCACCAGCCGGATCATCCGGCCCTTCTGCTTCTTGTCCGTTGGATCGGTCTGCTCGATCCCCAGCCGCTCCGCGGTTGCGGGGCTCACCATCGCGGCGTTGTCCCAGGCGATCTTGCTCACAGGGTCGGGAATTTCCTGCAGCCACGCGCAGTTGGCGAACCGACCGTCGCCGAGATTGCCGGTCGTGAACACCACCTCAAGGCCTTGCTCGCCGGGAAGCTGCGCGGCAGGTGTACGCCATGTGCTCATCGCCTGCGCTGCGCGATCCGCCCCGCCCAGTGGCGGCGCGGCCGGAGCCTCGCCCGCGACGAACACGCCGTTGTGCAGCGAGCGTCGCCACCACGCCTCGAACCCCTCGCCCGCCGGCCCGCGCGAGCGGTAGACCGTCCGGACGATCTCGTAGCCGTCCACATTTTCATCGCCCGCGAGAATGCCGAGCAACTCGAGTTCGCTCTTGGCACCGAACAGCGGCGCGATCATCGGCTGGATCGGCGACAACGTGCCATCAACGGCCTCCGTGTCGCCCCAACTCTCCAGCGCGTGCGCCAGCGGCAATCGCCACGTCGCCGCGGCCACGGTCTCGTTGTCGCCCACCGAGGCGACGATCCGCTCGCGTGCCTTGGCGAACGCCGCGGCGAAGTTCGCCGAAGCGGGCGCATCGTAAACCGGGTTGACGTTGATGCAGACGATGGTGTCGCAGCGGCCCGAGGCCAGTTCCTCCGCCGCGCCCGCGATGGCCTCCGAGGACAGCACGCTCTCGCTGGCCGGGAGCGGGCGGTACGAAACCGTGGAGCCGACGTTACCCAGCGCGCTGTTGAGCGCATGGACCAACGCGTGAATCTCCGGGCTTTGCGTCGGCCCCGCGGCAATCAGCGTCCGCCCGCGATGGGCCAGCAGGTCCTTGGCGATCGCCGCGACAACCGCGCCGTCAATCTCCGCGCCGCCCGCGTTCGTCCGGCCCAGCACCTCCGCCAGTCGGCCAGTCCCTGCAACGCCCTGCCTGAGCAGTTCCTTGGCGAGGGCGACCGCGAACACGCCAACCTGGCTCGGGGACAGACGCAGCCGATGGTCGGCCTTCGCGCCCGTGACCGTCCACGACGACTCGACCGCGTATAGGCGGTTCATCGTGTCCGATGCCGACACCAGTTTCCGCCTCGCGGCAAAGCCGCGGCAGTTCGGCAGGGCGTTCCCGCCGCAGTCGTGCATCAACAGGTCGCGGTCGAGCGTGACGATCACATCCGCGTTCTCGAGTTTGAATACCTCGCGCATCGGGCGGCCGAAGGCGATGGTCGAGCCCTCGATCGCCGCATCGTCGCCCGCCGCGTCGTACGCGAACCAGCGCGCCTTGGGGAAGCGCTCCTCGACCCGAGCCTGCATGACGCCCAGCGCGGGGCTGGAGCGCCGATCGGTCAGGAAAACCAGCCCCTGGCCCTGCTTGGCCACGAACTTCTCGAAGTGCTCGCGGGTCCAGAGCGACACGTCCTGCCACGAGCGGGCGACATCCGCGCCGCTGGGGACATAGATCGGGTCCTTGAGACGATCCGGGTCGTACAACTCGAGGATCGAAGCCTGCGACCACAAACTGCTCTTGCCGCGATTGGTCGGGTGCAGCGGGTTGCCCTCAACCTTCGTCGGGCGGCCCTCGTGCGTCTCGACGAGCAGGCCCTCCGCGCCGCCGCCGGGCAGTGGCATGCTGGTCGCGTAATACAGCGCCTTGCCGGGGATAACCTCCTCGGGCACCGTGCGCGAGTAGGGCATGATCTTGTGATCGGGCCTGCGGCAGCCGGGGATGGTCGCCGCGCCCGCGAGCGCGACCGAGGCACCCATCAACTTCAGGAACGTGCGGCGCGTATCGCCATCGATCATCGATGCGCCGGCGGGGAACTCACGCTCCAGCCACTCACGGAACTCCGGCACATCCGCGGCGTCGTCCAGCCCTCGCCAGTACGCACGCCCTGTGACTCCCACCTGCGAATGCGCGGCCGCGCGGAGTTTGGCCGCGGGCTTGGCGGGGTGGCCGACTGTCGAATGGCACTGGTCCATGCTCATCACTCGTGATCCGGGTAGCGGGGTCGGGAAGGGCAGAGTCTGAAACGAGGCGGACAGAAGTCAGTAGTGGCAAGCGCCGCAGTTCTCGGGGAGCAGGTGCAGACCGCTCTCGGCAAGGCCGCTGAGGAGCGCTGCGCCACCGGGCGTGCCCGTGTCGAGCGCGCCGCGCGCCGTGTTGCCATCGGACGGGAGATTCGCGAAGTTCGTGCTCTCGAACTGGTTGCGCACCCAGGCAAGGTCCGTCACCTTGTCTTTGGGGACAAGGTGCGGCTCGGGGTTGCGGTGGCAATCCAGGCACCAACTCATGCTCAGCGGCTCGACCTGGTGGACGACCGTCTGCTCCATGATGTTGCCGTGGCACGAGAAGCACGACACGCCCGCGTTGACGTGGACGTTGTGCGGGAAGTTGCGGACGTAGTCGGGCACCTTGTGGATGCGCCGCCACTGGATCGCCTGATCGTTGGTCCACGCGTCGCGGATGAACTGCACGTTTGCCGCGCGCGCGAACGTCTCGCCGATGTGCCCGTCGGCGTGGCAGCCCATGCAGGTGCTCACGCTGGGGATGTTCGCCTCGGGCGACTCCTCGATGTGGCTGTGGCAATAGCGGCAATCGAGGCCCAACTTGCCCGCATGGATCTGATGGCTGAAGCCGCCGCCCGGCTGCGTGGGCATGTACCCGACGCGCCAGAACTTGGGGGTGGCGTAGTACCACATGCCGCCGACCACCGTGCTCCCCATCGCGAGTGCGCTGGCGAGCATCAGCGGCGGGAGTTTGTTGGACCACTTAGGGAAGATGCTTGACACGGCCGCTTCCTCTTCATCCGAGCGGGGCGGTGCCGCCCGCGCTCAATTCCCGTCCGACACCGGCCTGAACCGATCCGCACATTCCCGCTCGGAAGCAAGATTTGCGGTCTGACAGGAAGTGTCCGTGCCCTGTTCCTATTCTGTCAAGGCGACATGATGTTTTCTTCACAAATGAGATTCAATCTCATGCCTTTAGGACCTTCCCATGAATGACCACGCTCATCGGGAATCGGGAAAATACGGGCTCCTGCAACGTGCCGTGGTCACGGGCTTCAGCGCGGCGGTCGCCGTGTGGATCACTTGGTTCATCACGCACCTGCCGTGGGTTGGCCTCAGCGAAAAGACCAGTATGCCGCTGCTGCTCGGGGCTTGGACTGGAGCGACGCTCCCACATCTGTTCTGGGCAGGGAAGCGGACCAGCATCTTGGCCGGCATGCTCTCGGGTCTGATCTGCGCGGCCGTGAGCCTGATGATCCTCGGCAGCAAGATCGCCCCTGACCCCGCCGCAGCGGTAGGGACACCGGGCAGCGCCCCGTCCGTGATGCTGGTGGTGCCGGCCTTCCTGCTTCTCGGCGCGACGATCGGGATGTTGAGCGGCATCTTCGCAGGCGTGGTTTCACAGGGGATACACCCTGATAGATCCGCTGATGAATCGCACTTGGCACGGTTTGCCGCGGTCACCGCCTTTGCAATTACCCCGCTTCTGGTGGTTGGCGGACTGGTGACCAGCACCAGTTCCGGGATGGCCTTCCCGGATTGGCCAACCTCGGCCGGTCTGAACATGCTCCTGTACCCGCTCGGGCCGCGATCCGAGCCGGGCAAGTTCCTCGAACACTCTCACCGTCTGTTCGGGATGCTGGTGGGGCTGATCTCGCTTGTCCTGCTGGTCTGGGTGTTGCTCGCGGAGAAGCGTCGCTGGGTCAAGGTCCTGACAGGCATCGCATTCGTGTTTGTGTGTGCGCAGGGCGGGCTGGGCGGGCTGCGGGTGCTGCTGGGGAGCGATGACCCCGCCTTGGACAAGCCGGTCTGGGCGATGCTCCACGGCGTGCTGGCGCAACTGGTCTTCGGCGTCATGGTGGCTCTTGCCGCGGCGTTGACGCCGACATTCCGGTTCGAGGGCGGATCCGCGAGCCGCAAAGAAGTCCGGCGATTCAAGGTGTTCTCGACCGCCCTCACGCACGCGCTCATCCTGCAACTGCTCCTGGGGGCCGCGTACAGGCACATGCGTCAGAGCCATGCCCTGTTCACGCACATGGCCTTCTCGCTGGTCGTCGTTGTCCTCGCGCTGCTGGCGGGCTTTCTGGCCATCAAACTCTCCCGGAGCGAGGGCCTCGGGCAGCCCGGAAGCGACCGAGTGGGTGTGCGACGCACGCTCTCCCGACTGGGCCTCGCGCTGATCGCGGTGGTCAGTCTCCAGTTTGTGCTCGGCTGGCTGGCGTTCCTGGTCGGTGGAGAGGCGCGGACCGCTTCTTCCCCCGCCGAGGCCCTGGTCCGCACCGCGCACCAGGCAAACGGGGCGATGATGATCGCCCTGGCAACCCTGGCGTTTGTCTGGTCGCGCTGGCTGCTCCGGCGCGCTTCGGATTCGCCCGATTCCGGGACGATTGGTGCAGGCGCAGCCGCCGCGGCTCGATAATCTGGTAAGTCCGGCTGACCGGGCGCTTGATCCGCCGGTCCGGAACGCCCCGGGGCGAGATTCCGGCAATTGGTCGGATACGCCCGGCGTTGTGCTTGCGTATTGACTCCCGGAGGGCTGCCATGCCGCGCCTGGTCGAATCCGAAGTCCTTGTCCTTGATGGGCG
>CAYMWG010000051.1:0-13513 GCA_964393765.1 uncultured Phycisphaeraceae bacterium | reverse complement strand
GCAGTCGGTGCTCCAGCACGCCCGAGAAGCGGAGGAGCACGGGCGTGTACACGCCGCGGTCCTCCAGCCCCTTCACAAGGTCGTGCAGGTCGATCTGCTCGGCGGGGTTCTTCGACGGCATGACCGTGACGTGCCCGCGCGGGTTGACGCCGAAGTAGCCCTTGCCCCAATCCGGCATCCCGTAGAGACGGAGGGCGTCCTCGTGGGTCCACCGGCCATGCAGGAACGAGTTCTTGAGGATCGAGAGCGTGGCCATCGTGCGTTGAACTCCGTCAAGCGAGCGTGGAAAACGGTTGACGGAGTCGCACCAGGTCCGGCGCGGGCGTCGCCCAGCAAACAATATGCATTCGGGAGTCGCCGTGTGCCGTTTCCCCCCGAGCGTTCCGTGTCAGGCCGCGGCGAGTCGCAGCGACTCCGCGCGGGCGAGGACGATCATGCCGCGGAGCCTCCAGACCTGTACGACGTACAGCACAAGCGCGACCAACGGCCCGATGCCGATGCACAGCGCCCCGACCGTGTAGAGCCCCGGGAGCAGCCAGATGTACGTCCGGGTCTGTTGAACGATGGCCGCATCGGGGATGCGCATCGCCAGCCAGCGGACATACAGCATCATCGCGAAGAAGTGGACCGCCCCGAAGACAAACCCGGCCAGGTTCAGCAGGCTCGAGGCCAACTGCGCGGCGTTCGCGAGCGAGAGAGGATTGGCGATGGCCCCAGCGGCCAGTCCCGGGGAAAACAAGTTGACGGCCAGCAAGGCCACCTGAACGACGAGCGTCGCGACGACCGATGCCCGCACCACCCGGCGCGCTGCGCGCGGCTGCTCGGACCGCTCCGTCGCCGGGTCGGGGGTGGTGAACTGCCAGTAGCCCACCAGCGAGGCCAGCGAGGCGACCACCGCGAGGATGAGCGTGACGCTCTCCAGCGATGGCAACGCCGCGATCGCTCCCCCGCTCGCCGCGACTGTGAATGCAAGAATCATCGCGACAATCATCGCGACCATCGAGAGCACCGCGGCCGCAATGTTCGTCACCACGATCACCATCGCGCCGAAGATGAGCGAGCCGAGGTACTCCGGCCCGGCGTAGCGCAGCAGGCCGCCGCGGAGCGAGGCCTCGATGGCCCAGGAGCATTCGGGGCACTTGCCCACGACGCTCAGGCCGCGCAGGCTGTAGCCGCAGCGGGTGCAGGGTGCGTCCGCTTCGACGATCTGCACGGGGGGCGGGGATGCGGTGTCCATGTCGCGCAGCCTACCGCGCGCCCGCCCGGGACACAACGCTCTGGGTGGAAGCAGGGAGGAGCGTGCCCATCCCGCGTCCAGTCCGTTCAAGCGGCCGTAGAATCCCCCATGACCGCCCCACAACTCCGGCGCCAGATCAAGAAGTGCGTCGATGTCATCCCCCCCGATCGGCTGGCCTCGCTCGCTGACTATGCCGAGTTCCTGACCCGCCCGGAACTGAAGCGCCGCATCGCGAAAGCTGAGCAGGACCTCGCGGCAAAAAAGGGCACATCCTGGCGCACGGTGCGGCGGGATGTATGAGGTCATCCTGTCCCCGGAGGCCCGCGACTTCTTCGCCGAGGCCCAAGGCTCGCTGGCGCGCCGGCTTGCAAGGTGTTTCACACAACTTGAACACGAGCCCCGGCGGCACAACAACATCAAGAGACTGACCGGGGAGTTCACCGGCTACTCGCGGTACCGGATCGGGGATTGACGGGTGATCTTCCGCATCGACGATGATGCCGAGCAAGTGTTGGTCATGTCGATCACTCACCGGCGAGAGGTGTACGAGTGAAGCCACCACAAGCCAGATGAACTACCCCGTCTACCGCCCCGCCCCAACCACGTTCCGCCCAAGCACCCGCTGGGCGTAGTCATTCATCGCGTCGCGCAGTTGCTCGAAACTTTCCAGGACGTAGTAGATCGGCTGGTAGTGGTCGATGTCGAAGGGCGTGTTGCAGATGCGGTCCATGTCGAAGGGCCGCCACTCGGCAACCTCGCGCTTCGAGCATGGTTCCGCGCCCCCGCCACCCGCCGCGCCCCCCGTCTTTTCCCACTTCCCTTCCAAAGAGTACTTCGCCTCGCCGTGGCTGGAGACCAGGCCCGAGCCGTAGATCCGCACCCGCCCGTTCTCCTTGATCAGGCCGAACTCGACCGTGAACCAGAACAGCCGGCCCAGCCGCTCGACATGCACCGGGTCCTCGCACAGCAGCGCGGCCTGGCCGTACGTCTGCAAGAAATCCGCGAACACGCGGCTGGCGTGCAGCGGCACATGCCCAAAGACATCGTGGAAGATGTCCGGCTCGGGCAGATAGTCCATCACCTCTCGCGGCCGGATCAGCACGGTCGTGGGGAACTGCCGGTTCGCAAGGCACGCGAAGAACGCCTTGGCCGGCAGATAGCCCGGAACGCCGTAACTCGCCCAGTCGCTCACCTCGCCGAGGTAGCGGTTGATGCCCTCGAGTTTCGTGCCCTTCCTGAGAATCTTGCCGTCGGTGATCTCGCAGTCCCGCGCCAAGACGGTATCGCACAGCAGCGGCATCCGGTCCGGGCTGAGGCGCAGCACCTTCATGCCATCGATGAACGTGGTGCTGACCTGCTCGGCCAGCACCTCCCAGCGACGGTTGTAGAGGTCGCGCCACACCTCGTGGTCGGCGCGGGTATACCTGTCGTAGTGCTGCGTGATGTAGTACCGCTCGGCATCAATCTGCTCCGCCGGGAGCGACGGCGCCTTGTCGGCCTCGGCCTGCGCGATGCGGGCCTCCTCGGCGTCGATGATGTTGTTGTAGTGAATCTCTGCGCGCATGGCTGGCCCCAGGGCAAAATCGCGGGCGTAGGAGCACGACCGAACGCCTATACGGTATCGCCGCCGTCCGCCCGGAGAGGCGAGCCGGAAACCGTCCGGCAGGCCGCACGAATGGGTGTACCATGCGAGCCATGCCGGATCAACAGATCAAACTCGCGGCGAGAGTTGCGGCCCTTGCGCTGGCCTTCGCCCTCAGCGGCTGCTCCGGTGGGGGGTCCAACTCGGGTCAGCAGTCGCAGGGGAACGGGCCGTTTGGGTTGTTCGGTCCGAAGCAGGACCCAAATCGCGACCTGACGCCCGCCCAGGGGCGCAAACTCATCGCGGACATCCACAAGAACCCCTCGCGGATGCAGAAGCTGACCCCCCCCGAGCGGCGTTTCCTCGCGTCCGCCGCGGCGGCCGATGCCGAGAGCAACGTTCCATAGGACTCGGGTTCGGGATGAGCGGGGGAGCCTTTGCCGCTCTCCGGGGGGCACCGCGAACAATCAGCGCTCATCCCACCGGAAACTCCCCGGCACAACCGTGATGGTGGGGTCCATCAGCGTATAGCCGTTGGGCGGGTTGGCCACAAGGTCCGGGTCGGCGACCATCTGCAGGGAACCGCTGATCACGAGGATGCTGCCGTCGCAGATCCAGGTTCCAATCAGCCGGGGAGAGTCCTCGAATGTCGTCCTCGCGCCGCCGACAATGTGGAATAGCCCGCGCAGTTCGGAGGGTGCCGCGGCGATCACTCCGACGTTGATCCCCATCCCCAGCAGATTCGCCTGGATGGCGCTGACGTTGACGGTCCCGGACTCGGGTTCGATGTCCGCGGTTGCCGTCGATGGACCCATTGCCAGGAGCGAGGGCATCCTCATTGCCGGCGGGCTCCACGCGACAAGGCCATCGACCTCAATTTCGGCGTTGGCCCCAAGTTCAACCACGAGCGTGGCCCGGATCACCGAGTCGCGGATGCGGAGCGATTGCCCGGCCGGGATCTTGATGAAATAGATGCCCGCGGCGTTCTCCGGTCCCCACGGGTTCACCGCCGCGCTGAGCAGTTGAGTGTCGATCTGCCCGGAAATGCCCGCGAACGAGATGTCCGTCGCCTGAGAACGGTACTCCCAGAACAGACTGACCGTGGGAACCGACTTCGCCGGCGAGGGCGTGGTCACGAACCCGGCGATCGTTCCTGTGTTGACGACCGATCCGGCTTCGACGTTGCTCGTGATCGTCGAACTGTTGCCGAGCGAGCCGTTGCAGGAGATTGCGCCACCCGAAGAGACTACCGGATACATGACGCTTATCCCACCGCCGCCGTGCATGGTGCAGGCGAGCACCGGAAGGGGGAGCGTGCCTCCCGGGCGCGCCTCCATCGAAAACCTGCGGGCGGCGGCTGCGACAGTCGCCTCGCCGGACAACCGGACCGGCTCGTCGGGGTCGTTCTCAACGTCGTTGTCAATCTCGTCGGTCTGCTTCCAGATGAGCGACCCGTTCCCCATCGGGACGGGGGGGTTCCAGGCGTCGCAGCCGAAGTTGTTGCGCCAGTTCTTGTCGCCGTTTATCCTTGCGGCGGCGAGATCGAGCGCGGAGGATGCCAGGATCGACGCCTCAGCGCAGTTGCGGTCGGTGGCAGCGTTGCGGGCGTGTACGCGTCCGGTGGTTGCAACAGCCAGGCCAATGACCGTGAGCATGACGCCCATGCCCAGCACGAGCAGGTACACGCCGCCGCGCTGGTGCCGGGGGTGCGATGGGACGCCTCCAGAAACTGTGCGCGACATGTATGTGGAGAGGGGGGAGGACGCCAACGGATCACCTGCTTTCGAGCGTGTGCGCCCTATGCCGGGCGCTGCGGCCAACCGGGAGAATACAGCGATCAATCGTCCTCCAGCGGGACCACGGAGATCGATGTGAGCGGGGTGTTGAACATCGTCGCGCCGCCGAGGAGCAGCGACCCGGAGGCACCGACCCGGAGTGAGATGCGGGCGCCGGTGACGTGCGCAACGTTGTACTGCGCTCGCGGGTTCGTCATCACGCTGACCCGCCCCTTGAGCGCTGTGAGCGTGCGCGATTCAGTGTTGGGCGAGGTCACGATCACGCGAATGAGTTTCAGGCCTGTATCAGTCACATCCGCAACCGGTGTGGAGGGGCTTGCCGGATCGACATTGAACACCTCGATCCTGCGGGACCACCCGTCGGCCCATTTGAGCGCAG
Organism: uncultured Phycisphaeraceae bacterium; assembly: GCA_964393765.1. Classification (GTDB taxonomy): domain Bacteria; phylum Planctomycetota; class Phycisphaerae; order Phycisphaerales; family UBA1924; genus JAHBXL01. The sequence goes on along the minus strand of CAYMWG010000051.1, from coordinate 8,519 downwards.
CGCCGAGATGATCGGTCGGGTTTGCTTCGGCGAAGTTATCAAAGTCGTCCACATCATCAAGGCCGGCGCGCGTCGCGTGCGACTCTCCCGCATCCAGACCGAATGTCGCGCCGCCCTGCGGATCGGCGAACGATGCCGCGAGAACCTCGGACATGAGCGAGGTCGCCAGCGCCTGGCTCCGCCGCCAGTGACGCTCGCGGGTCGCGCCCTTGGCGGCTCCGCCCACGACCGAGAGCGCGGCAACGACCATGACGCCGACGATCACCGTCGAGATCGAGGCCTCAAGGAGCGTGAATCCGCGGCGGGACGTCCGCACGGACGCGGGCAGACTGGTGGCGCTGGGGTTCACGGCGCCTCCGAGACGACCGTGCCGTAGATCTCAAAGAGCACGTTCTGGGTCTGGCCGTACGAACCCCAGGTGCCGCCGCTGTTGTCGGTGGCGCAGCGCCAGAGGTTGAAGGGCATGTTGGGCGCGGCGTTGATGAGGTATCCGACATCGCAGACCACCGCTGCGCCGGAGACGCCGCGGACGACGATCGCGACCGGACTGCCGGCGGGAATGGGATTGCAGGCAGGAAACAGAACATCCTCCCAGCGGATGGCGCTCGAAAGCGCGGACTCGGCGATGTTCAGGGACGCGTACACGGTCGCGCCAGGTGTGTTGGCGTCGGTTACAGAACGGACGGAGACTTCGAGCGAGCCGCTCGCACTCCCGTTGCGCCGCAACCGGAGCCGGACCTTTGAGGCGGTCCACGACACCGCATCCGCGGCGAATGTCGGGCGGAAGACCTCCGCCGACCACTCGGTGCTGTTCGTCAGGTCGAAAGCGTTGGTCGCGCCGGTGTGCGCGGTAAAGGAAGCAATCAATCGCTCCGCGCTGGTCGAGCGGGTCAGGCCCGGGCGGACCTTGTACGACAGGTCGAGTTGCTGGACGTTCGCGGCCACAACGCCCGCCGTCCCGCCGTTGGTGCTCCGCAACAGCGGATCGCCCGGGGTGCCGCTCCAGGAATACCGGATGCGCTCGGGCCGGTTGTTCCCGTTGCGGTCGGGCACGGCGAACGACACCACTGTCGCGGTGCGCTCATAGAACTCGATGGTCTCTGCCAGGTCTGCCTGCAGGTCCGTGAGCGCCTCGGCGGCGACGCGGTCGCCATCGCCGGGCCCCTCACCCCGCTCAAGCGCGGAGGAAGCGGTCACCAGCACCACGCCCATCGAGCCCACGAGGATGCTCGACACAGCCAGCGCCGTGATCAGTTCGATGAGGGAGAAGGCGCTCCGAGTATTAGTCGATCGTGGCACGGCCGGTCTCCGGATCGATGTGAACCACGCGCACGAACGCGCCGCTGGTGACCTTGATGTCACCCCCGGCATCGGGCCGGCCCATGAAGTTGAAGGTCAGGTCGTCATCCCCGCCAAAGGGGTCGAACTTCAGATCCGACCGGTACGGCCCCTGGTCCACCCGGATCGAAGCAAGGTCCTGGGCCCCGAGCGTGTTCTTGATCAGGACATGGGGTGGGGTGGCCCGAAACTGAACGAAAATCGGTCCGCCGCTCGTTCTGGCCTGGGTGCGGGCGTCCCCGACCATCGATGCGATCCGCCGGGCCGTTGCGTCAACTCGGGCACGCTCCGCGCTGCGGCCATAGCGGAGCGAGGCCACCCCGGCGATCGTCGTCATGATCGCGAGGGACACGATCAGTTCGATGAGTGAGAAGCCCCGGCTGCGCTGCACGATTGATCTCCTGGAAACGTAAACCGCCCGGAGTTCCGCCGCTCTTCGCGTTGGTGCCTCCGGGCGGACGTTGAGCATTGGGATCAGCCGCCGGGCGACAGGGCGCTCGGCTCTGGTGTCATCAGTAGGTGCTGTACGCAACGCCGTTGGCATCTGCCACAGCGGCCGAGTTGGCCGCGATTACGCCGGTGGCCGCGGTGTACAGCCATCCGATGGCGGCGGCGTCCGCCGCGGCGATGCCGAACTGGCCCTTCTTGGCGCCCACGGTCTGTACGGGGATCGTGCGGATGTAGGGGCCGTAGATATAGCCGCCCGTCTGCGTGCCGTCGGGCGTGACAGTCCCGGCCTCGTTGGTGAACTTGGTCAGTTGATCGGAGATCAGCGCGACCGTCGGGAACGTGTTGTTGTGCTCGGCCTGGTAGAGGTCGATCGCCTTGCGTAGCGCGCCCAGGTTGCTACGGAGCGCGCCGTCGTTCGCGCCCGAGGCGCCGCGGCTCATCTTGGGGATCGCGATCGCCGCGATGATCCCGATGATCACAACGACAATCACCAGTTCGATCAGACTGAACGCACGGGACCTGCGGATTGCGGGGCTGAACATCTGTTTGCACTCCTCTATCGTTTCGTGCGGCCGGAGACAACGGTCGCGGCTGGTTACTGGCTTCGCTATCGTCCCAAAGTCGTGATGAGTTGAGGTGGACATCGCCAAGAGTGAGTCGGTCGTGGTATTTCAGCCGAGTTCAGCCACGGCCGATAACCGGGCTCAAGGGTTGAGTTCGAGTCTGACGACGGCTTTCGTGGCCTGATCCTCGAGCAAGATGTGATCGGTCAGGATGGCGTTGATACGGAAACCTGTTCCCGCCACGGTTTCGCCCAACTTGTAGAGCGTGCCGTTGACCATCGCGCGTGCCCGCTCCCTGCCGCTTGTGCTGGTGGCCGTTAGTTTGAGTTGCTCGCGGAGCGTCGCCGCCTGCTCGGCGGCGAGTTTGTGCTGCTGGGCCTGCAACTCCTCGGCGAGTTCCGCTTCGATGCTCGCTGTCAACGATCGCGGCGGCGCAAAGGCGTCCTCCAGCGGGAGCGATTCGAGGTCCAGCCGGCCGGCCATCGTGGCCAGTTGCTCGGTGACTGAGCGCATGTCGCCGCGCCTTGGCGCGGGCGAGGAGCGCTCCGACGCCGGCACCGTCAGCGATGCGCCGGCATCGTCCTCGGCGGCCAGGGCGGGCGTCGCGCCTCCCCCGAGCACGGCCTTGTCGAAAACAAGCGCCACGAGGCCGAGTCCGAGGATGGAGAACACGAGTTTTCGCTTCTTGGAGGTATTCACGCCCTTGACAGACAATTCATCGGGCGCGAGAGCAAGGATTGCTGGCCCCAGAGCGCTACCTGGCGCCCGCACGATCGTCAGGCGCGGCGTACCACACAAGGTCGAGCGTCATGTCGAGCCGGGCGGCCTGATTCTCGGACGCGGGTTCGGCGATCGTGAGCGTGATCGCCGATACTTTGATGTCGCGGTGCGCTTCCTGCAGCGCGGACAGAAAGTTGACGCAGTTGGCAAAGCCGCCGCTCCCGCTGACTTTGATGGGGACGCTGGTGAAGCGTTTGGCGGGTTCAGGCGTCGCCGCGCTGGGCGTGAGTTGGCCGATCGTTATCTCCGCGCTCTGCGCCAGGTCGGTAAGGCGGGTGAGCCGGGAGTTGATGCGCAACGCGGGCTCCAGGGGCGTGAAGCGGGCGGCCTGTGCGGTCAGGGCTGCCAGAGTCTCCCGTGCGGTCCTGAGTTCCTGCGAGGCAGCCTCGGCGGTTGCGGTCTCGGCGAGCAGCGTGTGTCGCTGCCGCTCCGCCACAGCACGCGAATCGAGCGCGGGGTGGACCCCCACCCAATATGCAACGCCAAGCACGCACACCAGTGCCGCGGCACCGAGGCCGTCGATGGCCCGGGGCGAAAGAACTGAGATTGCCTTGCTCACGGTTTGCTCTCCCCACTCTGTTCGCCAGCCGCGACGGTCGCGGTGCTGGGGTCTGTCGGCATGGCCCGCTCGGCGAGCGTGCATTCGATGTCAAAGCCGGTAACCTGCACGCCGCGAACCGTCTGGGTGCGGGACTGCTTCATGGCGACCCGTTCGAGCGCACCAAGCCCTTCGAGGTTCGCAATGAAGGCCAGCACTTTGGGGAGTTCGGAGGCGATGCCGCCGAGTTTGAGTGTGTAACTCTCGACGCTGCGCACCGGGGTGGCGGGCGGAGCATCGGCGCCCGCGGTCGGAGCGGGTGGCGGCGGGGGCGGAATCGTGCGAAGGTCAAAGGACTCGAGGGCGATGCCGTCGCTGCGTGCGTGGTTGATCGCCCGGAGGAGCAGCGACCAGTCCGCGTGCTCTTCGACGAGTCGCGCCACCGCGTCTGCCCGGCGGGCCTTGAGCGTGTCGGCCCGCACGCGCGCCAGTTCCGCTTCGGCGGCGGTGGTTGAATCCCTCGCCGCGCCGATATCCGCGAGAACCGAGCCGTCGTCGAACGACCACACCGCGCGGAAGGTGACCGCACCGCCGCCGGACACTGCCGCGCCGGCGATCAGCGCCACGGACCACCGACGGATACGCGACCTGCGGGCCGCCGCCTGCATACGCGCTGCCGGGATGAGGTTGATGCCCTTCATGTCATGCTCTCCGCCAGAATCTCGGCATTCACGGGAGCGACCGCCAGCCCCGTCGCGCACGCCAGACGCGCATCGGCCGCGAGCAGTGCGCCTGTCGGCTCCTCGGGCGGCGATGCCAGGTCGCGGGGGAGCAGGGGACGCAGCGGCCCATCCGCGGCCAGTTGCACGCGTGCCAGCAGGCCCGGCACGCACGCCCCACCTCCCGCGCCGAGCGCGCCAAGCGACCCAGATGCACCGTAGCGGCGCACCGCGTAGGAGAGAGAGGCTTTCAGTTCGCGTCCGATGCTCTCGGCGTAGTCCGTGATGATCGCACGCGCATCGTCGAGGAGTTCCCACACCCGTTGCTCCTCCGGCAGGTCGTCGCTGATGCCGACATGCCGCAGCACATAGTCCGCAGCCTCGACATCGACGCGGAGGTCGGCCACCAGTCGTGCGTGCAGGCCGGAGAGGCCCATCTCCGGAAGCAGGCGCTGGTAGACCACCGTCCGGCCCAGGAGCACGGCCAGCGTGGTGGCGCTCCACCCGAGGTCAACCAGGCCAGTGACGCGAGCCGCGCCAGCCTCGCTTTCAAGGGGCCCGGAGTACGGGCACGCGCGTGCAAGTCCGAGCACGCCCGAGTCCACCGCCATGACGTCAAAGCCCGCATTCCCGAGCGCATCGAGCGCATCCGCGGCATCCGCATGGCGGAGGCCCACGGCCAGCACATGCACGCCCTCGTTGGCGCGGCTCCCTGCGGGCAACTCCCACCAGGAGAGTTCGAGGGCGTCAGGTGCGCACTCGTTGGCGCGGGCGAGTTCCATCCTCGCGATCTGGTCGAGCGGAGCGCCCGAGGACCGGGGCGGAAGTTCCAGAACGGCGGACATCAGGCGCGCCGGCGGACAGCCCAGGACAACCGTCCGGCCGCGAAAGCCCTGGCGCCCCAGAACGTCGCGCAGAGCCGCGGCCTCACTGCCGGAGAGTGCGGGTCCGGTCGCCTGACGATCAATGCAGGCGATCGCGGCGATCCGGGGTCCGGCGCGCCCCGGCGCAAGTTGCACCGCCTTGATGCAGCGAGCGCCGACATCGAGGCCGATGGACGAGAGTTTTCCGCTGCTGAACATCACCCGCCTCCTCCTGCCATCGATGTCAGGTCGAACAAAGGGAGGAACATGCTCAGGGCGACGAAGCCCACCAGCACGCCCAGGACCATGAGGATCACGGGCTCGATGATCGAGGCGATCGACTTCACAAGCACCTCGTTGTCCTCATCAAGGAAGTCGGCCAGGCTGCTCAGCACCGGCCCGAGTTGCCCGGTCCGCTCGCCCGACCGGATCCCCTCTCCCACCGATTGCGAGATCAGTTTGGATTCCAGGAACGCAGACGAGACCGGCTCTCCGCGGGTCACGACGTCGATGGCCCGGTCCATCAGTGCGCCGTAGCGGCTGTTGCCGGTCGAATCGCGGGCCAGGTGCAGGGCTTCGAGCAGCGGCACCTTGCCCTCGAGCAGCACGCCCAGCACCCGCGTGATCCTTGCTGTGGCCAGCGACCGCACGACCTTGCCGATCTGCGGGCACCACACCACCGCGCCGTCGCGCCAGAGTTTCCCCGCCGCGCTCCCAAGCCAGAGTTTGAGGCCCACCCCCGTGGCGATGAGCGCCCCGAGAATCCAGTACCAGTCCGACCGCATGAACGCACCGATATTCATCAGCACGCGCGTGCTCGCCGGCAGGTCCGCGCCGAGCGTGGTGAACAGCCCCTCGAACCGCGGCATGACAAAGCCGATCATCACCACCAGCACGATGATCGAGACGACGATGAGCACCGAGGGATAGATCATTGCGCCCATCACTGTCGATCGCACCTTGAGTTGCTGGCGCAGCAGCGATGCGAGGCGACGGAGCATCGCATCGAGTTGGCCGCCCGACTCGCCCGCGGCGATCAGCGACCGGCAGATGGGGTTGAACCAGTTCGGGTGCGAGGCGAGCGCATCGGAGAACTGCGCGCCCTCCTCGACCCGCAGGCGGATGTCCTGGATCACCAGCCTGAAGGCGCCCTCGGGGAGTTGCTTCTCCAGCGAGGAGATCGCTTCGACCATCGGCGTGCCGGTCGTGACCAGCACCGAGAGTTGGCGCATGAAGCCGGAGATGTCCCTGATCTTGCGCGAGCCGCCGCCGCCTCCCCGCGATCCTCCCGCGACAGACTTGCGCGCGACCGCCGCGGCCTCGCGGATCTCGGTGACGAACAGCCCCTGGCGGCGGAGCAGTTCCCCGCCCTCGGCCACGCTCGCGGCCTCAAGCACGTCCGAGACCTGCTTGCCCGCCTTGTCGAAAGCGTTGTAGGCGAGTTTCATGCTGCCTCCTTCAGGCTGGGCGCTGCGGCCGCTGCGGGCACTGCGGGCGCAACGGGCTCGTTGTTCAGGTCCTCACCCTCATCGTGCGTCACGCGCAGAACTTCCTCGAGACTGGTGCGCCCCTCCAGAGCCAGCAGCACGCCCTCCTGCCGGAGCGAGAGCCCTCCGCTCACGGCGATCTTCGCCCGCATCTCGTGCGTGGGCGCGCCGCGATGCACCATGCGCCGTAGTTCGGGTGTGACCTCCATGACCTCGTAGATGCCGCAACGTCCCGCAAAGCCGCTGTCGTGGCACTGCCGGCACCCCGCGCCCTTGCGGAAGGGTCGGCCGGCGTGCTCGGCGAGGCCCGCATCGTGCAGCACCTGCTCGCCCGGGTAGTACTTGCTGGCGCACGCGGAGCAGATGTTGCGTGCCAGCCGCTGCGCGACCGCGCCGTTGAGCGCGCTCGACAGGAGGTACGCCTCGATCCCCATGTCCAGCAGACGCGCCACCGAGCCGGGGGCATCGTTGGTGTGCAGCGTGGCGAGCACGAGGTGGCCCGTGAGCGCCGCCTGCACGGCCACGCGCGCGGTCGGCTCATCGCGGATCTCGCCCACCATGATGATGTCGGGGTCCTGGCGAAGGATGCTCCTCAGCGCACGCGCGAAACTCAGCCCCACCTGCTCGTTCACCTGGATCTGGTTGATGAGGTCGAGTTGATACTCGACAGGGTCCTCGACCGTGACGATGTTGACCTCCGGGCTGCGCAGCAGGTCCAGCGCGGAGTACAGCGTCGTCGTCTTGCCCGAGCCGGTGGGTCCGGTGACAAGCACAAGCCCGTGGGGTGCGTGCAGGATGCGTTTGAGCGTGTCGAGCGGCTCCGTGCGGAAGCCCAGGTCCTCCATGCGGACCTTGAGGTTGCGCTTGTCGAGCACGCGCACCACGATCTTCTCGCCCAGCAGCGTGGGCATGCTCGACACCCGCAGGTCGATCTCCCTGCCCTCGGCCACGATCCGCACGCGCCCCTCCTGCGGCAGGCGCTTCTCGGCGATGTCCATCTTCCCGATGACCTTCACGCGCGAGACGATGGCGGCGTGCATCCCCGGCGGGGGCTTCATCAGGTCGCGCAGCACGCCATCCTTGCGGTAGCGAACCCGCGTGCCGCGCTTGTCCGGCTCGATGTGGATATCGCTGGCGCGATCCTTCACCGCCGTCAGGAACGCGACGTTCACGAGGTTGACGATCGGGCTGCCCGCGATCATCTTGTCGAGGTCCGCCGCCGGACCCTGATCGACCTCCTCGCGCTCGATGACCTCGACCTCGCTCTCGGCGAGGCTCGTCAGGAACGCGTCGATGTCCACGCTCTCGCCGCCCGAGTACCGCTTGACGAACTCGAGGATGTTCGTCTCGATCGCCAGCACAGGCTGGATCTTCAGGCCGGTGAGTTGGCGGAGCCGGTCGATCGTCGGCAGGCTTTGGGGCTCGGCCATCGCGACCGTCAGGGTGTCATGCACCTTGAACATCGGGATGACCTTGAGGCGAGTGGCCTCGGCATCGCCGATGAGTTTGAGCAGCGCCGGGTCGATCAGGCCGTGCCGGATCTGGCACCCCTTGCAGCCCAGCGTGGCCGCGAGCGCCCGCACCAGCGACGCTGTTGAGATCACGTTCTGCTCGACGAGCATCTCGCCGAGCATCCGGCTGGAACTGCGCTGCTCGCCCAGGGCCTTGTTGAGTTGGTCCTGCGTGATCGCGCCCTGCTCGACCAGCACCTCGCCGACGCGCAGGCGCTTGCCGGCCGGCGCGGGCCGGGTCGCGTCCGGGTTGCCCGCACCGGGTGGCGG
>CAYMWG010000050.1:0-13686 GCA_964393765.1 uncultured Phycisphaeraceae bacterium | reverse complement strand
TCGCCTGCGCAGGCGAGCGGACCGGTGACGCAGCCGGGGATGGTGATGGGGACGGCTCCTTACATGAGTCCTGAGCAGGCACGTGGGAAGCACGTTGATCGCCGGACCGACATCTGGGCGTTCGGGTGCGTGCTGCATGAGTGCCTGACAGCGCGGAGTCTGTTCGCAGGCGAAACCGTGACCGATACGCTCGCGGCGATCCTCGAGCGCGAAATCGATCTGAGCGGGTTGCCGGCACGGACGCCCGTGCGTGTGCGGGAGTTGCTGCGGCACTGCCTTGAGCGGGATTCGCGGCGGCGATTGAAGGACATGGGGGATGCACGGCTGACTCTGGAGAGCGCGCTTGCCGGGCGGGAGTGGTCGACGACGGGCGCGATGAAGGCAGTAGGTGAGACGGACAGCCGCCGCGTGCGGCGGCGCGTGATGGCGGTCGTGCCGTGGGTAGTAGCGATTGCGGCCGTGGTCGGCGCGGGCTGGGTATGGTCGAACTCGAAGAATGCCGGCGAGGGCTTGAAGCCGCGGGACACGGCGGCGGTGCGATTCGATGTGCCGATACCACCGGTCACGTCGAGCTACAGCACCGACAGTGTTCTGATGCAGCGGCTCGCGGTATCGCCTGACGGGCACCGGATCGTTGTCGCGGGTTGCGAGGGCGGCGTGGAGCGACTGTATGTGCGGGGGATTGGCAGCGGTGAAGTTATGCCGCTGGGAGGGAGCGAGGGCGCGGTATCGCCGTGCTTCTCGCCGGACGGGGGACGAATTGCGTTCGTGACTGTGAACGGTGGGTTGTGTGTGATGCCGTCAAGCGGCGGCTCGGCCACCAAGCTCTGCGAAATCGGTACGAGTCGCGGCATCGCATGGTCCGAAGACGGTCGAGTGTATTTCTGCGATTCGTACGGTGAGAAGGTGGTGATGGCGATCATGCCGGAGGCCGGCGCAAAGGCGGAGGCGGTCACGGCACTTGATGGCACCCAAGTGGACTTCGTCCATCGATATCCGTGCCCGCTGCCGGGAGGCGGCGGAGTGCTTTACGTCCGGCCAACTGGCGGGGCATACCCCGAGTCGTCCATCGTCGGCGTTCGGTTCGATGACAGCGTGGCAAGGGTGGTGCTGCCGCGGGCATATTTCCCGCAGTTGACGGCGGATGGCTCGCTGGTGTTTGCGAGGGACGAGAGCCTGTACATTGTGGAGTTCGACTCGTCCACACTCACGGTGAGGGGTGAACCGCGGCCGGTGATGAGTGAGGCGGCGATCGACATCGGACCGCTCGGAGTTGCTCACGCGGCGGTCGGACGCGACGGCACGATTGCGTTCATTCCGGGCCCTTTCCGGCTCGGGGACAACCAGATTGTCTGGGTTGATCAGTTCGGCAAGACTGAGAAGGTCCTGGACACCATCTACGCGGCGAACCCGACAATCTCGGGTGATGGACGATACCTCGGCTTCGATCAGACCAAGCCGATCAAAAGCGTGTGGCTGTATGAGCCGGAAAGGGATCTGCTTCGAACGATTCCGACACCGTTTGCCCGCTCATGGATTGGGAAGTTCTCTCGCGGGAGTGATCGTGTGTACTACTACGAGACCGGGTTGCGTGGCGCACGCATTCTGGAGACATGGATTGACCAGCGGAGCGAGCCGCGTCAGGTTGCAACGTTGCAGGGGCTGGGCGCGATGTGCGACCTCTCGCCCGATGGCAAGTCCATCCTGGCGGAAGGTTCGACTTTGTCACAGAGCGGCACCATGCTCGCCATCGATACCACCACGGGGGCGGTTCGGCCCTTGATCGCCTCTGCGGGCACTGTCGCATCGGCGGTGTACTCGCCGGATGGGCGATGGGTGGCGTACGCCGGCGACGAGACGGGGAGGCTTGAAATCTCTGTGCGTTCGGCGGACGGATCCGGCGGTCGCGAGCGGGTATCCGTCGATGGCGGGTGGTACCCGCGTTGGTCTGCAGATGGGAAGAAGCTGTACTTCTGGACAATGCGACGTGGGGTCGATGACGGGACCCTGGCATGTTGCGAAGTCACGGGAGACGCGGACCGGATCCGCATCGGTCGACCGCGGGAAGTCTTCAAGTCGACGCCGGAGAACAACCTGAGCATCTCGAACTTTGATGTCTCGAGTGACGGGGAGAAGTTCCTGATGTGCACGCGGATGCAGCGACCCGATTCGCCCAAGCTCATGACGGTGATTACGAACTGGGTTGCGTCGGTCAAGGATCGTGAGAAGGCAACGCCGACTCAATAGGCCGCGGGAGCGTTGGGTGTGCTCGGTGCGGCTCGATGTGTATGAGGACATCGGCGACTCGCGGCAGCTTCTCGCGGATGGTCGACCGTACGCGCCCGCCGACGACGTGTGCTTCGAGCACGGGCATGTCGGGGTCGACCTCGACGTGCATCTCGAGGAAGGAGCGCGAGCCTGACCTGCGTGCGCGGACTTTTTCGATGCCGCGAACGCCGTCGATGGCGAAGGCGATGGCCCTGGCGGTTTCGACGATCCATTGGCCTGCGCCGGTTGGGTCGGCGTCCATGAGGTCATGCAGCGGGATGCGAAGCAGGAGCCAGCCGTTGTAGCAGATGAGGCCCGCGGCGAGAAGGGCGGCGTAGTCGTCCGCGCTGGCCCAGCGGCTGGTGGCGTTGGTGGCCACGGCGGCGGGGTCGAAGATGCGCTGGCCGAAGAGCGCGACCGAGATGCCGATGAAGGCGGCGGCGGAGGTGATGGCATCGGCGCGGTGATGCCAGGCATCGACGGTGACTGCGCCGCTGTTCTCTTCCTTTGCGATGGAGAGCACGCGGCGGAAGAGGACTTCCTTCACGATGATGACGACGATGAGCACGATCAGCGTGAAGGGCGCGGGAGCGTGGTGGGAAGTGACGATCTCGTGGATCGATTTGACGCCGATGCCGATGCCCGCGGCGATAACCATCGCGGAGACGACGAGCGGGCGAGGGAGTCGGCCTTGCCGTGGCCCCAGGGGTGGTCTTCATCGGGGGGCAGGGAGCCGATGCGAAGGCCGCTCCAGATGACGACGGACCCGAGGATGTCGGTCATGGACTCGACGGCATCGGCGACGAGGGCGTAGGAGTGGCCAAGCAGACCGGCGATGAGCTTGATCGCGGCGAGCGCAATGTTGACGAGCAGGCCGACAACGGCTATGCGCTGGGCGCGGAGGTTGGCGGCCTGCTGTGGCACGAGCGAGAGCGTACCGCGCGGAGAGAGACGATGCGTTTGAGGTGGAGCGAGATTGCGGCTAGGCGTAGGCCGCGACGCAGACGATGTGGTGATCGGTGGCGGGCTGCGGGTCTGGTGTGGCGGCGGTCGTGCTGTCAGATGCGAGGCTGCTGATGATGCGCGTGCTGACGAAGCCAGCTTCGAGCATCGCGTCGCGCAACTCGGGGACGGACCAGAGCCGCCAGTGATAGACAAACGCATCGAAGTGCTCCGCGACGATCTGGCCGCCACGCTCCACGCGGAAGTGCAGGGCGTTGGTCACGCGCGCGGTGAACGGGTCGATACAACGCTGCTCCCATGTGTAGAGGACCCGTTCGCCGGGCACCCGCCCCGTGTGCGCGCGGTGGACAAGGCCGGCGCGGAATGCCGCGGCCCCGCCGTAGGTGTCGCACACCAGGATGCCGCCGGGGGCGAGGCGTCCGTGCGCCGTACGCAGGTAGGCCATGAGTTCCGCGCGAGTCCGAAGTTCGCCGATCGAGAAGTTCCCGACGAAGATCGCATCGGCTCGGGTTTGCGGCTCGATGTCGTTGGGTTCTGCAACATCGGCCTCTCGCCACCGAATGCGAGACCGCTCGATCCCCTCCGCCGCGGCTTGCTCTCGACCGAATCTCAACGGTGCCCCATCCATATCCGTCGCAACCGCGGTCGCGGCCGTGTCTGACTTTACCCACGCCCGCGAGACCGCGCCCGTTCCGGCAAAGTCCTCGTGAAGAACACTCGCGGGGGACCCCGGCTCGGTCGCCCCTTCCCCGTGCGCCGCGCGGATCAACCGCACCACGGCCTCGGGTTTCTGCACGCACAGTTCATAAAGGGAGTGGAGTTCATCGCGATCTTGCGCCATGGCAGGCAGGTTATCTGTCGATTCTGCTGGGCGGCGCCCCGCGCCTGATACCACCCCAAGTTCTTATCAGACCATGCCGCAGGTTGCGCGGTCCCCTTGTCCCGTGATGAACAGGGCCTCATTTCCCGTTGAGGGCGAGTCCCGCGCCGATACCACGCGGTCAACCACGTCGTCCGGGCCGGAGGCCTGGGCCGGAATCACCTTTGGGTCTACGCGGCCGGACGCCGCGGACGGCCGCACGACCCAACCAAAGAACGGGACACACCATGCATCACGAGGCACTGATCGAGAGACTCTTCGAGACCCTGATCTCCGGCAACCGGCCGGCGACACGGACGTTCGTTCACGAGGCCGAGGGCATCCTCCGCTCGGCGGAGTCGGTCATGAGCGACCTTTTCTGGCCGACGCACGAGATGATCCAGAAACTCTATCGAGGCGACCAGTTGCCCTGCCTCAACCACCACATGGCCATCCGCCTGCTCCGCGTCATGTCCGACCAGCAGGCCATGAAACTCAAGTTTCAGCCCAGCCGGAACAGGTCGATCTTTGCGCTCTGCGGGCCCAGCGAATCCGAGGAACTCGGCGCACAGATCGCGGTAGACCTGATCGAAGCCTCCGGCTTCAACATCGCCTTCGGCGGCGGCGGCATCGCCAATGACGAGGTGATGGCACGCGTCCACGAGGAGCAGCCCGATGTGCTGCTGATGTTCTCCTCGGCAGCCCAGGACCTCCCCAACATTCGAGCGATCATTGATTCGCTTCACGAGATCGGTGCTTGCCCGACGCTCCAGATCGCGGTGGGCGGGGGCGTGTTCAATCGGGCCGAGGGGCTCGCGGACGAGATTGGCGCGGACATCTACGCGACCACCCCCCTTGAAATGGTGGAGTCCCTCGTTCACGATTCGGAGCAGCGCTCCGGGCTGGCCCAGCGGACTGTCGGCCGCAACCGCAACAAGGTTCGGCGAGCCGCCTGATCGGTATGTGTGCGGTATTCGCACCAGTTCTGCAAACGCAAACCGGCCCGGGGCAGCGAACCCCGGGCCTTTTCATGCGTCCAACTCAGTAGGGATCATTTTCGCATCTAGACGGGAGCCTTTCACCGTCGCGTCCGGATGGACATTGAGATTCAACGCTTGGAGTGTCGGCCGAAGGGATTATGGGTCGATCAGCGCGACGGATCGCGCAAAGAACACCCCGAGAGTTCGCTTGTATTGTTCGAGAGGGATCAGATGGCACGCATCGGCGAAACCGCGCCCCATACGGAAGGTAAACTCGGGTCGATGACCCGGGCCGAAGAGCGCGACATGATCGAACGTGCGATCGCTGGTGACCGCCAGGCGGCGGAGCGGTGCATCCGCGTCCACCAGGCGTCTCTGTACGCCTACATGCTTCGTATGTCCGGCCGGCCCGATGTGGCTGAGGATGTGGTGCAGGACGCGTTTGTGCGGGCTCTCACAAACCTCCACCGCTTCGACTTCAGGTTCCGCTTTTCCACATGGCTGTTCACGATCGCCAAGCGCCTGTACGTCAACGCCTGCCAGAAGCACAAACCCGCCTACGACAGCGACACCGTGGGGATGGCCCCCGGCAAGTGGCGCGGCCCAGAAGAGCCGGCCATCTCGGCCGAGGTGACGGGAAATGCGAAGGTGGCGATCGACTTCGCTCTCGCGACGCTTTCCGAGGACCAGCGAGAGATCGTCGTCCTCTTTCACCAACTCGATTGGTCGATCGCCCACATCGCCGAGTACATGGACATGCCCGAGGGCACGGTCAAGAGTCATCTCCACCGGGGCCGGATGCGTATGCGTTCGGCGCTGCAGGCCCACGAGAAGTTCAGCGAGCACATCGAGGAGGTCTGGGTTTGAACGACCGAGCCCGACGTGTCCGGCTGGACGAGATCCAGAAGATCGCCGAGGTGTTCCGGGAGCCCGTCGCGGCACCCGACTTCTCCTCGGCCATTCTTTCTCGCGTTGATGACCAACGTGGATTCTTGTCGTCGCGTTCCCGCGCTCTTGTGTGGGCCGGGCGCGGGGCTATCGCCTGCACCGTCGCGCTGATCGTGCTCGGCTTCACGCTCGTGAGCCGCGTTTCGTCCTCAACGCTCCAGGTAACCACCGAGCCCATGCCGATCACGGAGATGATCGCGACGGTATCCCACCAGGCCAGCGAGCAGATTGATGCTCTGCGTTCCTCGCTTCAGCCGGATGCGCCAGCCCGGCTCGGGCTCACCACCGTTATCGCGAGCGTGGGCCCCTTAAATGCATTCGCGAAGCCCATCGGTGATGCGATGAACGCGGTGTCCTTCGTCGGCCCGCCGGATGCCGGCGCATCGGCTCGTTACCAAGGGTCATCGAATAGCCTCGGCGGTGCCCGGCTCACGACATTCGGCACGCCGGGGCAGTCTGTCTGGCCACCTGTCGGTCTGCGTGAATCCATGGGGGACCGACAGTGGTTCGATGAGGATTCGCCCCTCCTGCTGGGCAGCGACTTTGGTGCGGCCGCGGGTCCCAAATAATCGATCCACAGGCTTCGCAACAGCGAGTCCGGCACACGGGTCGGTATCATCGCGCACACACAGGCATCCTCTCGCCCTCCGCACATGAAGACCCGCACGTTTATTTTGTTCTTCGTACTCCTTCCTTGTGGGTGGCTTGCTTCAACCGCGCACATCCAAGGGCCTCCCGCCGCTGGCGAGGTGAGTGCGCTCGAAGCCGCGGGGTTCGTTCCCACCGATGCTGATCTGGTGCTGGTTGTTGAGAACGCGACCGATCTGAGCCGCTCGGCCATTGCTGCTTCGTTCGGCGCACTGCTCGCGGCGGATGCGCCCCTTGCCGAGTCGCGGGCGGCGTGGCGTGCTCTCGCCGAGCGGCTCGGATGGACGGAGGCGGAGGCACTGGATCACCTGCTAGGCGGGCGGATGGTCCTGATCGCTCGCGGCATCGACAACCCGGAGACCGCGCGCTGGGTGCTGGTGAGTCAGGTGTCAAAGGAGACGGACGGCCGCTTGAAGAAGCGCCTTCAGGCCTCGCCGCGAAAGATTGATAAGGGCCACCAGATTCTTTCGATCGAGCAGGGCCGGTACGAGTTGACCAGTCACGTTCGTCGGGCTGATGCGCACGCGCCGGGGCGCGAGGTCACGGTGCTGCTGGCGCCGACTGGCCGTTCTGAACTGCTCGACTCCATGCTCGAACTGCTTGCAGGCAAAGATGCAGTTCAGACGGAACAGGCCCACATTCCGCTCCTTCGGGCCGCCCACGTTCTTGATGTGGCGCGCGGGCTGGGTACGCCCGAAGTGCTGCTGATGGCGCGGCTGGGGAACCGGGAGGCAAAGCCGAACGACGAGCCCTGGCCGGACTTTCTGGTCCTCTCGGCCCGGCGCGCCGGCCCCGACTCGCACGAGTGGATCGCGAGCGTTGTCCTGCGAGATCGCGCCCGCCAGGCAGCGCTACTTACGGCTGAGCCTTGCTCATCCGCGCCGTTCGATTTGCTCAGCCGCGCCTCGCTCCTCACCGTCATGCAGATGGCTCCGCTCGCCACGATCTTCGATCGCTCGCTGCCGTTCGACAATCCACTCTCACAGTTGCCCTGGCCGTCCGTCGCGCGGGGCTACTTCACCGGCAAGCAGATGATCCGCGTGCATCAGCCCACGCCGATGGCCGATGTCGGCGCGGCAAGGCCGGGCCTGATCTGCACGCTTGGAATGGAGACCAACGACGCTCCCGCGTTGGCCGCGGCCGTCGATGGCCCAATCGCGAGGTTCTTTGCCGAGGTGGAACGCGCTGCCGGGCAGCGTGATGAGCAGACGCAGCCTGTCCCGGACTTCTCGGGCGTTGCTCCTCGGGCGGTCCGCATTCTTGATGTGGAACTGGGATCGACGGGGCCGCTCTCGGGTATCACGGGTCCCGGCATGGTGGCCTGCTGGGCGTTTCCTTCGGGCCTTCCGCATGAAGGGGGCTGGTGGACCCTGGCCATGGGCGGGCGGCGTGCGGGCGGTGACGGTGAGCGATCACACGCATCCGCTGCTCTGGCCGAGGCTGCGAAAAGCCTTCGTCAGGAGGGGCACGAGCGAAGCCGTTGGGTCTGGCTCATGTCCTCGCGCCCGAGCGAACTGGAAGCGATGCTTGCGCCTGGCGTGCCGGACTTTCGCGGGGTCCGGACAATCATGCGACGTATTTCCAGCGCCAACTGCCGCCTGTCGATCACGGATCGGGGCGACATTCAGGGCGAGGTCCGCATACTGCTGGCCGAGCCCAAAGTCCCGTGAAGCCGCGGGACCGCGACGAATACCCCTGTCTGATGCGCTACGATGTGGAGACAGGCATTCCGGCGCGGCAGGCGTCGGCATGAATATCAAACGAACCCCGCACAGAACTGACGGCGCCGGGCCATCCGTGCCGATCTTGTCCCCGACGCACTTGTTCCTCAGAGCCACGACGCCATGCCCACCGCCGCCGAAGCACGAACCCTCACCACCCGCATCCGGAACGTAGCGATCATCGCGCACGTTGACCATGGCAAGACCACGCTGGTCGACCAACTGCTCATGCAGTCGGGCAACTTCCGCGCGGGCGAACTCGAAAAACTGGCCGGTGGTCAGCACGACCTGATCATGGACTCGAACCCCCTGGAGCGTGAGCGCGGGATCACCATCCTGTCCAAGAACTGCGCTGTGCAGTATCACCGGCTCTCGGGCAACGAGCGCGCCCCCGCGGGCGACTACCACGTCAACATCATCGACACACCGGGCCACGCCGATTTCGGTGGCGAGGTCGAGCGCGTCCTGCGGATGGCCGACGGCTGCCTCCTGCTTGTGGATGCCTTCGAGGGGCCCATGCCCCAGACGCGTTTTGTCCTGAGCAAGGCGATCGAGGCGGGGCTCAAGCCCATCGTCATCGTCAACAAGTGCGACCGCCCGGATGCCCGCGCACATGAGGTTGTCAACGAGGTCTTCGACCTGCTCATCGAACTCGGCGCGGACGACCACGCGCTGGACTTCCCGATCGTCTACGCCTCCGGGCGCGCCGGCTGGAGCACCGACAGCCAGGACGATGCGCGTGCCGCGGCCGGCAAAACGGGCACCATCCCCACCGGTGATGACGGCCAGCGTGCGAACCTTCGCCCCGTCTTTGACGCCATTGTCGAGCACGTCCCCGCACCCGAGGACGTCCTCGATGCCCCGCTCCAGATGCTCATCACCACGCTTGATTACTCCGAGTACGTCGGGCGCATCGGCATCGGGCGCGTCTTTGCCGGAACGATCCGCACAGGCCAGAGCGTGGTCGTGCTCAAGGCCGACGGGAAGGTTCTTCCGGACAAGATCACCAAACTGCTTCGGTTCGAGGCTCTCGGACGCATCGAGACCGACAGTGTACACGCAGGCGACATCTGCGCCATCGTCGGACTCGCGAGCGTGGACATCGGCGACACCATCGCCGACCCGGAGAACCCGGTGGCGCTGCCGCCCGTCACGGTCGATGAGCCGACGCTGAAGATGGTGTTCAAGGTCAACAACTCGCCCTTCGCCGGGCAGGACGGCGACTACGTTACCAGCCGCCAGATCCGCGACCGCCTGGAGCGAGAACTCCAGCACAACGTCGCGCTCAAGGTCAACTTCGACACCGGCGCATCGGACGAGTTTCAGGTCTCGGGTCGCGGCCTGCTGCACCTGGGCATCCTGCTCGAGACCATGCGCCGCGAGGGCTTCGAACTAGGCGTCGGAAAGCCGCAGGTCGTCATCAAGGAGATCGACGGCGTCCTGCACGAGCCTATCGAGTGGCTCGTCATAGATGTCCCCAACCGGCACGTCGGCTCCGCCATGGAACTCACCGGCGGACGCAAGGGCGAGGTCAAGAGCATGGAGCCCCGCGGCGATGCGGTGACCCACCTTGAGTTCGAGATCCCGGCGCGCGGGCTGATCGGCCTCCGCTCGCGGATGCTCACCGCCACCGAGGGCGAGGGCATCATGCACCACACCTTTGAGCGCTTCGCCCCCGCCGGGCCGCCGCCGCCGCGACGCAACCAGGGTGTGCTCGTCGCCAACGACACCGGGGCGGTGACGACCCACGCCTGCGAACTGCTCTCGGATCGCGGCGTGTTGTTTGTCGCCCCCGGCGAGAAGGTGTACGTCGGGCAGATCGTCGGCGAGCACTGCCGCGATAACGACCTGGTGGTGAACATCACCCGCATGAAGGCCCTGGACAACATGCGGGCGGCGAGCAAGGACAAGACCATCGTCCTCAAGACCCCGCGCAAGGTGGGGCTGGAGGCCGCGCTTGAGTACATCGAGGACGACGAGATCGTTGAGATCACGCCCACCGGTGTGCGGATGCGCAAGAAGATTCTCGATGAGGGCCTGCGCCGCCGTTCCGAGCGGCAGTCCAGGGACAAGGACGAGGCGGGCACATAACGCCTACCATCCGTCCCCGCAACGAACCGGGCTTCAAGCCGGGTAGACGGCGCTCCGAGCGGAGCGCAGAGTCGGCCCCCCCGTCAAGTGCGGCAGACCCAGAGAGGGTGTCCCCATGTACGCGATCATTGAAGCATCAGGCGGGCAACTCAAAGTCGTCGAGGGCATGCAACTCGACATCGACCTCATCGACGGCGGCGGGGCCGCGGCGGGCACGGCTGTCACCTTTGACAAGGTGCTGCTTGTTGGCGGTGCCGACGGCAAGGCCACCCGCGTCGGTAACCCGTATGTCGCGGGTGCTCGCGTCACCGCCGAGGTCGTCGAGGGCCTTGTCAAGGGTGAGAAACTCCGCATCCAGTACTTCCAGGCCAAGAAGGGCTCGCGCACGCGCGTTGGCCACCGCCAGAAGTACACCGCTGTCAAGATCACCGGCATCGCGGGGTGATCGCCCCCCCCACGCCCACGATGAGGTCGCCGCGGCAACCGAATCGTGGCGCTGGCGGATTGCCAGAACAAACTTTGAGCAGGCCCGGCCCTCTGTCGGGTCTGTCTTTGTTTCAGCCTGACTTTGCCGCTCCGCCAGTGCCCGTCAGCACAAGAACACCGACCAGGATCAGCGCCACACCAAGCGCCTTCTGCACGGTCATCCCTTCCTTCAGCACCAGCCACCCGAGCACCACGGCCGTGGCGGGCGCGAGCGCGAACGCGATGGGCTTGACGCGCGACACCTCGCCCAGTGAGAGCGCGGCGTAGAAGCAGATCATCGCCGCGGCCCCCGCGACCAGCCCCGACCCGCACACCAACTTGACGATCGTCGCGGCGTCCGCGCCCCCGGCCGCCGTGCCCCGGAACCACGCCGCGTTCTCTCGCGGCGACTTGAACGCATAGATTGCCAGGAAGTACGCGAGCCACAGCACCGGCAAAGCGACGGTGGACCGGATCGTGATCGCGGTGATCGGGCCGACCTTGCCGGTGTGAAGCACGCTCTTGGTGAAGAGTTCACCGACTCCCCAGCAGAGTCCGGCGGTGATGGCGAGCAGAATCGCGGGCATGAAGAGCTCCCTGTGCCCCTTGGCCTGTGAAACGGGCCACCGATATTTGTCAGTCAATCATCGCGGGCGAGTTTGAATCCCGCGTCACACGCCCTGCATAAACGTCCCCCGCTCGCGGTCCTTGGCCACGCCGGGAAACTTCAGCGCCCGCCCGTGCGCGACGCAGTACACGCCCGGCGGCAGGACTCCCGCGGCGAAGATGGACTCGGTCAGGTTCTGCAGCGCATCGGAGCGTGTCATCTCAAAGGGGCGCATCGCGCCCGTGAGTATGACGGGCACACGCAGCGCGGTCCCAAGTTCCTTGAGGATCAACTCGCCTGTAGTCGTGAGAGTGTCCGTGCCGTGCAGGATCACCACGCCGCTCCCGGAGAGGGGGGGGTGACCGTCTGCCATCGCGCCCGCCGCCCGCAGAGCCTCGATGATGCGAGACCGGTCCGCATCCGTCAGGTGCAGGCTGTCCTTGCTCATCAGTTCGAGCGTCGAGACCTTCGTGTCCTCCAGCCGCAGGCGGCGCACCATCCGCCCGACGATCGACCGGCGGTTGGTTAACTCACCGGACCGCTCATCGTAGGTTTTCTCGATGGTCCCGCCGGTGGTGATGAGGGTGATGTGACGCATTTCGAAGTCGGAAGTCGGAAGGGAGATGAGGGAAGTCGGAAGTCGGAAGTGGGAAGTGGGAACTTTCACTCACCCTCTCACCTCACGCTCCCACAACTTCCGTTTCCTTCGCCGCGTTCAGCCGGCGGGGGTCGGTACGCGCGATGATGTCGCTCACGCCGTGCTGGTTGAAGCCCTTGAACCCGTCGTTCCGCTCCAGGTTCTCAAGGTGCGAGCCGATCGCGCCGTCCGCGCGGAACGTCTCGGCCTGCGCGGGCGTGATGAACCTGCCCGCCAGCAACGCCGCGACACGCTTCTCGCTGATCTTCCACCGCTCGCCGACGGTGAACGCCTGCTTGAGGAACGGGAAGTTGGTGAAGGGGTCCATGGTTTTTACCGCCGCGGCCTCGAGTTGCACCTTCAACTCGGCGTGGTCGAACACGCACTCGAGGTGGTGCATGCCCGCCTGCAGGATCGCCTCGCCGTGCAGGCCGCACCACAGGCCGACCGTGCCGAGTTCGCTCCGCGGCGAGAATCCGGCGTGGGAGAAGTCGCCCATGATCTCCTCGGGCGTCATGTCCACATCGGCGAAGATCGTGATCCCCGCGGTCGGCTGCTCGAGCACCTGCGCGCCCCAGCCCGCCTCCGCGCCCGCGTAGAACCGCTCGCGGCAGTGAAAGCCCATCAACTCAAAGATCGCGATCAACTGCTTGAACGCGCTGCGCCCGGAGCGGTAGGTGTGGTGGTCGTGGTTGGCCCAGCCCAGGCCCAACTTGTCCTGCCGGCGCTTCTGGATCTGCGCTGCGCGGTTGCGGCGCTCCCAGTACTCGCGCTCGGCGGCGAAGAAGAGGTCGCAGGCGCGGTCGCGCCCCAGGTCCGCGATCGCCGCCTGCACCAGCCCCTGCGCGTGGTCGAGGGCGACACCCTCATCCGCCCAGTCGCGCTGGCGGCGACGGAATGCCTCAGCGTGCCGCAGCACCTTGGGCGCTGTGGGTGGGTCGATCTCCGGAGCGGTGAACGCACGCGAGCCGTGCCGCTCGATCACCCACAACTCGGCACTGCCCGCGCCGAACGCCTTGGCCTTGCGCACAGCGCACAGCGGACCGCCTTGGATCGAGCCTTCGCCGGTGGCGGGTTCCTCTGCGATGTGCCATGCCGTCAGGAAGTCCGGCACCGATTCCACTTTGATCGCGATGCGGGTCGTCTGGCCCGCGCCGAGCACGATTGCGGGGAAGATGCCTTTGTCGTTGACATAGCACTCAGGTGCGCCGGGGAGGGACTTCCGCGTGTAGCCCACCGAGGTCAGCCGCGCGATCGTCGTATCGGTGCGCGGCAGCACGAGGTGGTCCACCCAGTCCACGAAGCGTGTGGCGGTCTCGCGCATCATCGCATCGGCGACGTTCGTCGCGGGCGGGCACGTGCCGAGAAACTGGGTGACGAGGTCGTTCACGAGTTTCCACGCCGCGGGCTGCGGGTCCCAGTGGAACTGAGTGAGGGCGTCGATCCCCAGAACAGTCGGCGTGCTTGGCGTGGGCATGGCTCGGTGCAACTCCTTGGGT
>CAYMWG010000049.1:0-13722 GCA_964393765.1 uncultured Phycisphaeraceae bacterium | reverse complement strand
CTCCCCTATGAACTCGATGCTCGCGGCGGTGGCATCGTCGCTGGGCGGCGCGCCCTCGGCGAAGCGCGCAACCGCTCTGAAGACCTCCACGATGTCCGTATCGCAGGTGGCCGAGTTGCGCAGGGCCTGCTCGAGGCGCGCGGAGCCGAAGGCCTCGCCGGCGGGGTTCCGTTCATCCGGCACACCGTCTGAGTAGAGGATGATGCGGTCGCCGGGAGCGAGGAGCAGACTGGAGGCGGTGTATACGGTGTCGGGGTCGATGCCGGTGGGGATGGCGGTGCTGCGGGCGCACGCGTGCAGCACGCCGCCGGCGCGATGGAACCAGTACCCGTGCCCTGCATCGACATACTCCACACGCCCGTCTGGAGAGAACACGCCCAGCCAGAGCGAGACAAAGCGTCCGCCGAGGGAGCGCTCGCCGAGGTAGCGGTTCAGGCCCGAGACGGCCGCGGCGGCATCGAGTGTGGAGCGGAGTTGGGCGTTGAGTTGGGACTGGGCCGCGGCCATGAGCATCGCGGACGCGGCGCCGTGCCCGGAGACATCGCCCAGGCAGATGGCGATCCGCCCATCGGGGAGGGGCACCACGTCGAAGAGGTCGCCGGCGACGAAGACACCCGGGCGCATCTGCATGGCGTAGCCGAGGAAGCCCGCCGCGGCGTGGGGCGGGGGCATGATGAACTGCTGCGCCTCGCGAGCTGCGGAGAGTTCGGCGGCGAGGACGGACTGGCGGCGGTCGAGTTCGATCCGCTTGAGGTTTGAGAGCGCCAGGCCGCAGGCGTTGGCGACGGCCTCGCAGAAGGCCGCGGCCTCGCCCTGGGCCCCGCCGCCCCCCTCCCCCTCGCCGCGGCGGGCATCGATGTAGAGCAGGGCGACGAGTTCGGAGCCGACGAAGACGGGCGAGCAGACGGCCCAGCGGATGGAGTTCTCGCTGACGCTGCGCGGGGCCTGGGGGCCCAGGGCCTGATCCTCGTGCAGGATCGCCGTCTGGCCGGCCGAGGCGGCGTGGATGAGCGAGCGGCTGAAGGAGAGTTCGCCCGCGCCATCGGCCGCGCGCGGCCCGGCGAGCGCGACGATGCTGAGTTCCTCGCCGGGACCGCCGGTGGGGCGCAGGACCGCGCCGCGCGTGCAGCCCGCGCCGGCGAGAGCGGCCTCGAGGGCGCTCCGTGTCAGCGAGGCCTCATCGGGCGCGGCGGTCATGCGGGAGAGGCCCTGGATCAGCATCCGGAGTTGTCGCGCGCCCGCGGGCAGCGGCTTCTCGCCGACGCGCTCGATGCGGGCCGTTCTCGGGCTGTCGTCGCTGATGGTCGCCGCGGTGCCGGGGGCGGAGTGGCCGATCGCCACACGGAAGGACCACGGCCCGACGCGGAGAATGTCTCCCGAGACGAGCGGGAGGGGCGCCGAGCCGGAAAGGCGCTGGCCGTTGATCCAGGTGCCGATCGCCGAGCCGACATCAAGGGCGTACCAGGTGCCGTCACGGCGCGAGAACGAGACATGGCGGCGCGAGATGGTCTCGTGGACCAGGCAGGCGTCGTTCTCGATCGCGCGCCCGAGCGTGAGATGGTCTGCTCCGGCGGAGGCGTAGCGGCCGCCGTGCGGGCCGGCGAGGGTGTGGAGCGTGATGTCGGGGGCGGGCGCGGTCATGGGTCCCGGCAGCGGGTCCGGGACCACCAGACTAACGAAAAACCCGTTCTGCTGCGCAGCAGTGGAGCGGCAAAGGGAGGAGCGGATGCGGGGGCAGGACGATCAGGGGCAACCGGCGAACCATGCGGACAGGAACGAGAAGATGTCGGCGACCTGGATGCCGGCAGCGCCGTCGAAGTCAGCCGCGGGAGCCATCGCGAACCAGTCGGACAGGAAGGCGAAGATGTCGGGGACATCGGTCACGAGGTTCCCGTTCCAATCGGCGGGGCAGGGCGGGACTTCGCACTCATCGGGGATGCCGCTCAGGTCGGCATCGAGGGAGGAGCCGAGGGCGATGTCGCAACTGTCGAGGCGTCCGTTCTCGTTGCAGTCGGGCAGGAGGGGCGTGACAGGGACTGTGAAGGTGATGCTCATCACCGGGCCGGAGATGCCGCCGCCGGCCTCTGCGGACCAGAACTCAACGGGGGGGCCGGTGGTGCCGACGGTTTCGAGCATGTAGCCGTAGTTGAGGGAGGGATTGGCCAGCCAGAAGCGGACGGCATCGATGACGCCGGAGCCGGAGAACTCCACACGGTCTTCGAGATTGAGCATGGGTGCGGTTGCATCGGTGGAGGCGGCCGCGTCGATGCCCGTCTGTGACGGGTAGTACTCGGCAGGGGAGGTGCCCGCTCCGGCGAGCGACCGTGCACCGCTGATGGCCCACGGGAGCGAGTTGAACATCGCGCGGAGGTTGGTGACAGCGCCGGTGCAGCTCACGCAGGAGTCGATCGGCGGATCACCCCAGGGCTTGAACACGCGGCGGAGTTCGAGCATGGTCTCGCTGCCGTGGTCGGGCATGAGCGAGAAGCGGGCATCGATGATGGCGTTCGGGTCGGTGACGCCGCACTGGCTGGCCAGTGCCTGCGCGAAGTCAAATCGCACAAAGCCCTTGCCCTCGGGCACGCTCGCGGGGTTGAGGATGATGTGGTCGTGCGAGGTGCTGCTCTGGCCCGCGCGGGTATCGAACGAGGCGTCGACGCCGAGGCCCGGGAAGGTCTCGTTTCCTGCGCCGCCGAAGGTCACGGTGATCGTGCCGTCCATGACGAACGACCGCTGATTGGACGTATCTCCCGTAACGAGCAGATTGCTCTGAGGTGCGCCGAGCGAGGCCGCGAGGTCGGCGATAGGCCCGGGCAGAACGGTATAGGTGGAAGTGCAGCCGGAATAGGTGATAGGCACGGTGAGACGCACGCGGTTGCCCATCGCGGCGTCGTAAACTGCGAGCGATGGCGTCAGCACGCTGGTTCCATCGGTGAGCGCATAGTTGGCGGTGTCTGAGGCGGTGATGGGATCGACGGCCTCGCTGAAAACAACATCAACCGTTGTCATGCTGATGGGCAGGAGTGCGGTGACCCGCGGCGGTGTGGTGTCGGAGAGTCCGGAAATGCCGGCGGCTGCGAGGTCGCCATCGAGTTCGTTGAGGAACGCCGCGAGGTCGTGCTTAAGGGCTTCGGAGAGAGCGCCGACGTTACCGTGGGTGTTTAATTGACCGCCGCCGGTGTCGGCGGATTTGAGGACGTCCCAGATATCGAGTGCGCTCTGGCGTGTGATGGCCGCGCCGCCGACTGGGACGATCTGGCGGAAGCCGCCCGAATCCCAGGTGGAGACGAGCGAGGGCGTGTTGAAGGCTGGGCCTTCGAAGTCGGGCTGGGGGCGGAATCCGCCGACATTGTGGAATGCGAAGTCGGTGAAAGCCGGTGCGGGATGGCAGGTGACGCAGCCTGTAGCAAGGGGGCCGCTGGTCAACTGGAAGAGCATCGCGCCGCGAACCGCGGCCTCCGACAGACTGCCGTCGCTCTTACGGTGCGGGCTTCTCATCAGGGGCGGGAGGTCCAGAACAAACGCGGACATCGCGTCGAGTTCCGCACTCAATCCGGCGTTTGAGGCGGCGAGGGGTTCGTTGGGCGAGGCGAGGAAGCCCGACCCGAACATGAACGCGCCGGTGAAGGTGAAGTCGAAATCCTGGAGTTCATCGCGGTCGCCGGAGCGGTGGAGTTGGCCGCGACCGTTGGCCAGCGGGGCCATGGAGATCGCCTGGCCGCGCATGGTCAGGGTCTTGCGCCGGCCGGCCCCCTGGGTCGAGAAATCCCAGATGAGGCCGTCGGTCTCACCGCCTGGATGGCAGGATGCGCATGAGACCTTGCTGTTGCTGCTGAGGCGGATATCCGCGCTTGAGTTGAAGACCTTTGCACCCAGCAGGACGTCCGCGGCCAAGGGTTCCTGGGAGATGACGGCGGGGACGCGCG
This sequence comes from uncultured Phycisphaeraceae bacterium, assembly GCA_964393765.1. Classification (GTDB taxonomy): domain Bacteria; phylum Planctomycetota; class Phycisphaerae; order Phycisphaerales; family UBA1924; genus JAHBXL01. The sequence continues at coordinate 9,796 of CAYMWG010000049.1, read as the reverse complement.
CGGTCTCGGTCCATGTCGCGGGGTTGATGACGGAGATGTCACGGGACAAGTAGTTCAGGACGTAGACCCTGTCGCTGACAGGGCTCCAAGTCAGGCCGATAGGGTTGTCGCCGACCGGAACTTCGGGCAGCGGAGGCGCGCCCATGGGGCGTGAGATTCCAGTGGAGGTGGCCATTACGAGCACATCGTTGCTGCTCGACATCGAGAGCAGCGCGATCGAGCCATCGCCGCTGAGGGCGATGTCCGACGGGCCGGCGACACCGGCGTTCCAGCCGTCGCCCAGGATCGTGAACGGTGCGGTCTGGTTGTGCGCGAACAGAGCCGTGAAGACCACGCGGTTGTTCAGGTCGATGATGTTGGTGGCCGTGTTGATCTTCACGACCGCGGCCTGGATCACGGTGTCCGAAGTGAGTATCTGTGCCCGGATATTCTGGAGTTGCATCGGGAGCCAGAGTTCGCCGGTCTGCCCGACCACCGCGATGTGCGAGGTGGGAAAGACCCATCCGCCCTCGGGGATCTGCGGATCTTCGGTGGGAATCTGAAAGTTGAACTTGGGATCGATGCTTCGGATGCGATGGATCGAATCGAGCGAAAGCGATGCGGTGTCGATCAGGCTGAGGTAGCCGTGTTCACCATCGTTGAACTGGTGGGCGACGTAAGCGGTCGTCGCGCCCTTGTAGGTGATCGACAGCGGCTTGGCGGGCATGTTGGCGAACGACTTGACCACCGTCCTCGTGGAGGGATCAATGACCGAGACCGTGCTCGAACGGAACATGGCCACAAGTGCTTGATCGCCGCTCGGGGAGAATGCAATCGCGATGGGACCGCTGCCGTGGGGGAGCGGGATGGTGGCGATGTTCATGCCGGTGGCGGCATCGAGAACGTAGAGGGTGTCGGAATCATGGCCTGCGACCCAGACTTCCGCACCGCCGGGCCGAACGGAGAGGGCGCGGGGCTTGTTGGGCACCGTGCCGGCAGGGAGCGCGAACTCCATGATGCTATTGTCGATTGTCGCCAGGCGCGTGACGCTGTCGTGGTCTGGGTTTACGCACCACACGAACGCGCCGTCTGGGGATGTCTGGATGGGACCACTCTTGGGCAGCCAGGCTCCGTCACCAAATGCCAAACTGACGGCGAAACCTGCCAAGCATGCGCCAAGCATTCGAGCCGGGCGGGCTGTGACTTGAAGTTGCATTCCGACTCCTCGTCTCACTGAACCGGACCACTTATGCCCGAAACGAGGCTCATTGACCAAATGAGCCACTCCCCAACGATGCAAGTCGGTGAGTGAAGCAGGCACAAGTTAGACCGTAGACTACCTCATGCTGACAAAAAGACGAAGTGTTTAGCGGTAAACCTGATTGATCCCGAACAAAATACTGATACATTTGCGGGTAAACGGGGTCCGCCTGGTCTGATTACTCGCCCTTCTGACCGCCAATAGGGATCACATGCCGCCGGATAATGTTCACGAGCCCGTAAGTGCAGACAGTTCGGCCGATGCCGCGTTCGACGCGATTGAGCGCTTCCGATCTCATTACGCCGCCGTCCGTCGGCAGATTCAGCGGGTGATCGTTGGGCATGATGAGGTCGTGGATGGGGTGCTGACGTGCCTGTTCTGCGATGGCCACGCGCTGCTTGAGGGCGTGCCGGGCCTGGGCAAGACGCTGCTCATCCGCACGCTCGCCAAGTCCCTGAGGCTGGATTTCTCGCGTGTGCAGTTCACGCCGGATCTCATGCCCGCGGACATCTCCGGGACAACCGTGGTGATGGAACTGGAGCGAGCCGGGGTGGGTGGTGGGGCATCGCGGAGCTTTGTGTTTCAGAAGGGTCCGGTGTTCGCACAGATCGTGCTCGCCGATGAGATCAACCGCGCAACGCCCAAGACGCAGTCGGCACTGCTGGAAGCCATGCAGGAGCGAAGTGTCACGGTGGGAGGCGTGACGCACGCGCTGCCGCGCCCGTTCCTGGTGATGGCCACGCAGAATCCCATCGAGCAAGAGGGGACATACCCGCTCCCCGAGGCCCAACTCGACCGTTTCTTCTTCAAGTTGCTGGTGGCCTCGGTGAATCGGCGGGAACTCACCGAGATTCTCGATCGCACAACCGCAGGAAAGGACGCGGAGGTCGAGCCGGTGCTCAACGGCGAGCAGATCGTGACGTACCAGCGGCTGGTGCAGCGGGCGGTGATTGCGCCGCCGGTCCAGGACTATGCGGTGCGTGTGGTGCTTGCGACGCACCCGCGATCAAGGATCCGGGACGGTGATGCACATGAGAGTTTCTCGACCCCGCTGGTGGATCGCTATGTGCGCCTCGGCGCATCGCCCCGGGCAGCACAGTCGATCGTGCTGGCGGCGAAGTGCCGCGCGATGCTCGATGGTCGGGCGGCGGCTTCCATCGTTGATATCCAGCAGGTCGCGCTCCCCGCGCTGCGGCACCGGCTCATCCTGAACTATGAGGCGCAGGCCGAAGGTGTGAGCGCGGATTCGATCGTCGAGAATATTCTGGCCACGCTCCCCTCGCGTCTCGAAACGTAGCGTCAGCGTCGGTCCTGTTCGCGCACGCCGCTCCAATCACCCAGGCTCACACCCGCGTGCGATGGGACACTCTCCCAAGGAAAAATCGGGCGCGGCCAGGATGACCGCCTTCCGGTGTCATCCAGGCGGGCAAGACCGAGCCGGACCCAGAGGCCGTCACCGATGATGTTCTGCGGAAGCGGAACCCAGGCCATCCAGCCCTCGGCGGTGCGCTCCACAGGCGCCCGGAACGTGTTCCCCTGGGACGTGACAATCTGCCCATCGGCAAAGACGCGGAGGGTCGTTTGCCCGCCCACACCCGCGAGAGCGACAATCACCTCGTCCTTAGGGCGCGAACCCGCCGGGGCCTGAGTGACATCCCGCGCCGCTGTCGGGACTCGCTCGGTTCGACATTCAAGATACAGCACCCAGGACGTCGCGAGCTCCTGTTCGCCGATGCCCACTCGGTCCTGCGCGATGAGCATCGCGGCCGTTGCACATCGGGGGTCCGCGACCATGCGGCCAAGCCCCGCGGGACTCGGGCCGGTACGGGTGTCGCCGGTGTCCGTGCAGGAAGCGAGCCACGAGCGGAGCGACCACTCCTCGAAGAACGGGGCGAGCGGCAAGCCCGGCGGGCGGGCCACGAGCGGTCCGGGCAGGACGATGCGCCGGGCGCTCCACCCGCCGATGCTCACATCCAGGCCCGGTTCGGTGCGGGCCGCTACCGGAATAGCCACCACTGTTGAGCCGACGGTGGCGGGGGCGAGTGTTGCCAGTTCTTCGGCGCGGTCGGCGGAGGGCCACTTGAGGGAAAGGGCTGTCGGGCCCGCGCCGGGGTCGAGTGTGAGACCTGCCACGCGCACGCCGGGGATGCCCGACTCGGGATCGATGAGGCTCGCATCGTCGGCGATCCAAGCCGCGTGCTCGGGCTGGCTGTGGAGCCAGTCCTGTCCTTTGCGCGACCGTTCTCGTGCTGAGAGGGCGGGTGAGAGAAGATCACGGAGCAACTGATCGAGCGCGGTATCATCGGGCGGCCATGCAGGCAACGCGACCCCATGAAAATCGGCCGTCGCGGTGAGTCTTCCCCGCAGCCGCGCGGCGAGTTCAGCATCGGCCGCGGCGAGCCGCTCGAGCACTTCGCCCCACTGAGACTCGATCTGCTCTGCGAGGGCTTCGACCGCGCGGTCCTCAAACTCGTCGCGAGCGGGTCCCGGCGCGAGGAGCGGTGCGCCGGTCGCCAGGCGTGCGCGCCAGCGTGTCAGAGGGGACCGGCTCGCGGCGGAGAGGCACGCGTTCAGCCAGCCCGCCGCGGCCGGGGGTGCCACGGCCGGGCGAACAAACGGCGCGGGACGAATCCAACCCAGCGTGACGGTTCGGTTGCCGAGCACCAGATCCTGGCCCGACGCTTCGGGCGGCATGTCGATCACCAGGTACCAGCGTCCGTCGGTCGGCATCGGGGATTGCCCCGTTCGCTCCCCGCGTGCCGCAGCCTCGCTCGCACTGAATGATCGCCACCGCCAACCCAGGTCAGGCCCGTTCATCCATCCGGCCGCTCGCCGCGCCACCAGCGCCTCGCCGGGGCTTTCGGGCGTTCGCAGCGGTGGCGGCGTCGCATCTGGGTCGCTGCCGATCCACATGAGGGGCGCGTAAAGCACCGCGCCGCCGGTGAGTTTTGCCGGGACCGTGCCACGGGCACGCTCGGCGTCCGACGGGTCGATGGGCAGCACGAGGACCGCGCCCGGCCGCGCCCATGCCCCGAGCGCGGGAGAGACTTGTCGGTCGGCCAGTTGGCCCTGGGAAAGATGCGAGCCGGCAGCGTCAGAGACCGCTCGGACCTCGGGCGAGGCACCGAGAGCAGCGATCGCGAGAAAAGCGATGACCAAGGGGCACAAGTCGGCGCATCGGCTCTCCGATAACAACCGGCCGGCGCGCACAGCGCAGGCGAACGGAAGCGCGGTCTGACCCAGGAGGTTCGGGATGGTTGTAGTAGAAACCGGCTTCACGCACCTGTTCCGTGTGTACCTGCCACAGGCTTTGAGCGTCGAGTTGGTCGGCGCGTTCACCAACTGGCGGGAGAGCCCGATCCACCTTCTTCGCGACAGTAGCGGGTGGTGGTTCGTCCGGCTCGATCTTACCGCCGGGGACCACGACTTTTCGTACCTGGTTGACGGGTCCACATGGCTCCCGGACTACGCGGCCTCGGGTGTTCGTCGCAACGGCTATGGCGGCTGGGTCAGCCAGGTGGTCGTGGCCGCGCGGGGCGTTCAGGCGCGGCAGGCCGCGTAGCGCATAACGAAAAACGGGCCGGCCGGAGCCGACCCGCTGGGTTTGAGGGGTCACTGCTGGGGCGGTTACGGGAAAATGCCGCGGATCTGGTAGACCTTGCCGATGTTCTCCAGCGCGGCAACGTACGAAGCGGTGCGCATGTCGCAGTTGTACTTCTGGCGTGAGAGTTTGGTGCGGCGCGCGGCCATCACCATGTGGCGGTTCAAGGCCTGATCGACCTCCTCGGCATCCCAACTCACGCAACTCTTGTTCTGCACCCACTCGAAGTACGACACGGTGACGCCGCCCGCGTTCGCGAGGATGGCGGGGATGACTTCGATGCCGCGCTCCGTGAGAACGCGGTCGCCCGCGGGCGTGGTCGGGGCATTCGCGCCCTCCACCATGACCTTGGCGTTGATCAGCCGGGCCTCGGGCTCCTTGACCATCTGCTCGAGCGCGGCGGGGATGAACGCGTCCACCTTGGTCTTGTAGAACTCCTCGGTCGAGACCTTTGTCGAACTCGCGAAGCCGGCGACACCGCCGCTCTTTGTCACATGCGCGGCCAGGGCCTCGGTATCCAGACCCTTGTCGTTGCGGATCGCGCCGGTGTGGTCCATGACCGTCACGAGTTTGGCGCCCATCTTCCCGAGGATGCGCCCCGTCCACGAGCCCACGTTGCCGTAGCCGATGAGGCTGAAGGTCATGCCCTCGATCTTGATTCCGAGTTCGGGCGCGAGTTCCACGAGCACATCGACCAGTCCCTGACCGGTCGCCTTCTCGCGACCGAGCGAGCCGCCGTACTCAACCGGCTTGCCGGTGATCACGGCCTCGGGCTGATGCCCGCCCATCTCCGACAGGAACGTGAAGGTGTCGGCGATCCACGCCATGTGCTGCGCGGTCGAGCCGACATCGGGCGCGGGGATGTCGTAGTCAGGCCCGATCTGGTGCGCGATGGCCGTGGTGAACCGGCGGACGATCCGCTCCATCTCCGCGTTTGAGTGCTTGCGCGGATCGACCTTGATGCCCCCCTTGCCGCCGCCGAAGGGCACGCGGACCAGCGAGGTCTTCATCGTCATCAGCAGCGCAAGCGACTTCACATCGTCAAGGTGGACATCGGGGTGGAAGCGGAGCCCGCCCTTGTACGGCCCGATCGCGTTGTTGTGCTGGACTCGGTAGCCCTTGAATAGTTTGAACGTCCCGTCGTCCATGCGGACGGGGAAGTGGACCATGATCTCGTTCTTGGGCTGCGCGAGGATCAACTGGATCTCGTAAGGGAGTTCCATCAGTTCCGCGGCCGTGAGCATGGTGTCCACGGTCTGGAGATACAGGTTGTTCGGGTCGCGCGGCAGCCCGACCTCGTCGAATACCGGGCTCTTGAACAACTCGCGGCGTGGCGCTGAGGACGGCTTCGATGGGGCGATCGTGGTCATTGATTGCTCACCTGGTGCGTGATGGTGGTTGTGCCGCCGGAGCGGACTCGAAGGTGCGTGCGGGCCACTTGCCCGCGTGTTGCCCGTCTGAATGCCGACCCTAGCCGGTCATCCGTCTGGCGGTGTACGCTCCGCCCGGTGGACGACAAAGCAGGGAAACGCGCCGGCTGCGGCGTGTGGAAGCTCGCTTCCCCCCATGCCGGTCGCCCGGACGGAGCGAAACAGATGATACTCTACCACGCGGCCGATCTCTTCTGGGCCACGCGCATCAAGGGAACCGCCGAGGCCCTGGGCATCGCCGCCCGCCCGGCCCGGACTGTCGAGATGCTGGAGGCAAGGCTCGCCGATTCCCCGGTGAAGGCGCTGGTGGTCGATCTTGATGCGCTGCAGACCGCTGTCGAGTTGATCCAGCATCTTCGAGGCCCGAACGCGACCCCGCCGCAGCGAGCTGTCCGCGTTCTCGCCTTCGGTCCGCACGTCGCCACAGAGGCGTTCGAGGCCGCGCGCCTTGCCGGGGCGGATCGCGTGCTGGCGCGCGGGGCGTTCGCCCGGCACCTTCCGGATTGGCTCAGAGCACTCGACGGCGGGGAAGGCGGGCTGGACGCCGCGATGCGGAGTCTGCCAACAACAGAGTGAGCACAGGGCCGTTTCATTGGCCGCGTGGTCGAGTTCGGACTATCCTTGCCGCTCCGGCGGAAAGCCGGGCCGCGAATCTCCTGCATGTTGCCGGAGCGGCGTTCGATCACCCCTTGCCGCCCCTGTGGGGCATCAGGATGCCCGATCCCCTGTTGAGGCCGCCGGTTGAAGACCAGGCGGCCTGATTTTTCAGGTGCGGTCGTGCCATCCTTCCCCCCCACCGGAGTTTCTGATTTCAACTGCGCCGGCGGCCGCGAAGCAGCATTGTTCGGAAAGCACACACACATGGTTGATGAGAATCTGATTGCGTCCCTTGGCATGCTCGACGATGAGGCGACGACGCTGATCTCCGAGGCCCTTGGTGCCACGGTGGCCGAGGGCGACATGGAATCGCTCCTCGGCGGCGCGATCCAGTCGTTCGCGCCCGGGCAGATTTATGAGGGCAGCGTCATCGGCTTCGCCGGCGACGATGTGGTGATCGAGGTCTCGGGCCTGAAGTCCGAGGGCCTGGTGCCGCGCGAGGAGTTTGACAACGCGGACGCGATCAAAGTCGGCGACAAGGTCAATGTGCTTCTGGAGAAACTCGACGGCGACGGCGGCCTGGTCGAACTCTCGAAGCGCAAGGCCGACCGCATGCTCAACTGGCAGCGGCTCATCGACACGACGCGCGAGGGCGACATCGTCGAGGGCCGGGTCATGCGCAAGATCAAGGGCGGCCTGCTCGTCGATATCGGCGTGCCGGTCTTCCTGCCCGCGTCGCAGGTGGACGTGCGGCGTCCCGGCGAGATCGGCGAGTACATCGGGCGGGACATCCGCGCCTCGGTGCTCAAGATCGACACGGAGCGTCGCAACATCGTCATCTCGCGGCGCAAACTCATCGAGGAGGAGCGCGAGTCGGCCAAGAAGCGCCTGATGGAGAACCTCAAGGAGGGCATGGTCGTCAACGGCACGGTCAAGAACATCGCCGACTTCGGCGCGTTCGTGGACCTGGGCGGGATCGACGGGCTGCTGCACATTACGGATATGTCGTGGGGCCGGGTGAACCACCCGTCGGATGTTCTCCGCATCGATCAGAAGGTGACCGTGAAGGTTCTGAACGTCGATCGCGAGAAGGAGAAGATCGCGCTGGGGATGAAGCAACTCGAAATCTCTCCGTGGGAGGAGATCGAGAAGAAGTTCCCGGTCGGCTCGCGCGTCACCGGCGAGGTTGTGAACATCATGTCGTACGGCGCGTTCGTCCGGCTCGAGGCCGGGATCGAGGGCCTCGTGCATATCTCCGAGATGTCCTGGACGCGCCGCGTCAACCACCCGTCGGAACTGGTGCAGCCTGCCGCGCAGGTCGAGGTCGTCGTCCTTGAGATCAACAAGGAGAAGCAGGAGATCAGCCTCGGCATGAAGCAGACCGAGGTGAACCCTTGGGAACTGGTGGGCGAGAAATACCCGCCCGGCACGGTCATCGAGGGCACTGTCCGCAACCTGGCGAACTACGGCGCGTTCGTCGAGATCGAGCCTGGCATCGACGGCCTGCTGCACGTCTCGGACATCTCGTGGACCAAGAAGGTCACGCACCCCAACGAGGTCTACAAGAAGAGCGACGCGGTTCGCTGCGTCGTGCTCGATGTCGATCGCGAGAAGCAGCGTGTGGCCCTGGGCGTCAAGCAACTGCACGAGGATCCGTGGCTGCACGCCATCCCCGATGCCTACAAGCCGGGCATGGTTGTCCGCGGCAAGGTCACGAAGATCACCAACTTCGGCGTGTTCGTCGAACTCGAGAACGATCTCGAGGGCCTGCTGCACATCTCCGAGTTGGCCGACCACAAGGTCGAGAACCCGATGGACGTGGTCAAGCCGGCCGACGAGGTGGATGTCAAGATTTTGCGGGTCGATATCGAGGACCGCAAGATCGGGCTCTCGCTCAAGCGTGCCCAGTGGGGTGACACTTCGGGGACCGATGCGCCCGCAGCGGGCGCGGCCGAGGGCGGCACGGCCGCTCCTCGCAAGGAAGGTAAGAAGTCTCCGAAGCGCGGCGGCATGGACAACGACCACGGCGCGATGGGCACCGACAAGATCTCGCTCTGACCCGGGTTCCGGGAAGAGGTCCGTAAACGCAAACGACGCCCGGCCTGGTTCACAGGTCGGGCGTTTTCATTTTTCAACGTCGGGACAGCGGTCCGAGCGGCTCCGGCGGGCGGCACGGGCCGTATAACCTGCTCTAGCAGAGTGCGATGAAACTCAGCACGGCGAGCAGGGCGATCTTGCGGCGGTTTTCATTCAGGTGGGTGAGGGCGAAGAGCATGTCCTATCTCCAGATGTCTGAGGGACTTGGATACAACCACCGTGCCAAGTCAGTTCTGAGCCTGTGCCTTTGGCGTCGCAAGGCCGCGAGGGTGCGGATCGTCCCATGAACGTAGCACCGCAGGAGCAGGCGATGAGTTTCCGCACCACGGTTTGTGGCGTTCGCGCATCATTGGTGATGTGTGTGGCGGTTGTGCTGGCCGCCTTTGGCCAGGCGCGTGCTGTCCAGAAGCCCGCTGCACAAACAGTCGCGGTTGAGGGAGCGCCGTCTCCGGCGGCGGCGATGAGTGCTTATCGGGCCGTGAACGAGTGGGTGCGGGCGTGGGCTGCGGATGTGCCGGCGCGCGAAATCGCGGGTTTGTCCGGCGGCGCGCATGTGCAGTTGCGGCTTGATGGGGCGCTGGTGGGGCGGGGGCAGTCGTTCCCCAGTCCCGGCGAGGCGGGTGTGGCAGCGCTGCTCCGGGCCACGCGGGAGGCGATGGCGGAAGCGTCCACAAGGATGATTCTGCCCAACGATGCGAATCGGGAGGCTGCTGCGCGGGAGCAGGCCTCGCGGATGATGATTAGCGTGGACCTCGCGGGGCCGCTGATCGCCTTTGAGCCGACGACATGGGCGGAGGCGGAACTGACGCTCTCCCCGGGGCTGGACGGCGT
>CAYMWG010000048.1:7526-14023 GCA_964393765.1 uncultured Phycisphaeraceae bacterium | reverse complement strand
GCATGATGTTCATTATGCCGATGCCGCCGACGACCAGGGAGATGGAAACGATTGCGCCGAGGATGACGGTGAGGACGGCCGCGACGGAGCGGAACTGGTCGATGAACTGCTGGAACACGCGGACGATGAAGGTGTCCTCGTCGCCGGGCTCCAGCCCCCTCATGCTCCGCATGACAAACCGGACCTCGGCCTCGACATCCTCGGCCTGCTCGGGCGTTCTGAGTTGCGCCCATGCCATGTTGATCCAGCCTGTGGGGTTGAGCAGGCGCGCGGTGGCGAACGGGATGAACACCTCCGTCGACGTGTCGCCCCCGCCGAACATTCCCGAGAGTTGGATCGTCTCCACCACGCCGACGATCATAAACCGCCGCCCGCCGATGAGGATGAACACGTTGGTCGGGTCCTCGGGCAGGTCGAGTTCGGTGATCGCCTGATCGTTTATCAGGCAGACCAGGCGTTTATCCTGCTCGTCGATGCTCGAAAAGGGGCGGCCCTGGATGACGGCTCGCCCCTCGATGTCGTGCCACTCCGGCCAGATGCCCACGACCGATGCCCCGTCAATCTTCTTCTTGGCGTGCTCGATCGAGTAGCCGCCGAAGAACATGGGCGTGATCTTCTCGACGGATGGGCAGTGCTCGGCGATCGCGATCAGTTCCCGTTCCTTGAGTTGCACCTCCCGCCAGGTGGTCTTGGTCTGCATCGAGTCGGGCATGGTGCCGTCGATGTAAACTCGCCGCGTGCCAATCTTCTCGAACTGCGAGAGGATGAATCGCTCGGCTCCGGTCATCGCCCCGACCACGGCGATAATCGCCGCGACGCCGATGATGACGCCGAGGGTCGTGAGCACAGCGCGGAAGCGGTTGGCCCAGATCTGGCCGATCGCGAGCACCACGGTCTGGAGGAGCAGGCGGAGGACGATCATGCGGGCGCACCCGCCCCCGCGAGGGCGTTGCCCGCGGCGGTGATCTCCGCGGCCCGTCGCGCCATGCCCGCCACCGCGTTGAGGTACTCCCGATGCACCGGGTCGTCGTTGGTCGGGTAGTCGGTCAGCACCCGCCCGTCGCGCAGGCGGATGATGCGGCCCGCGTGCCCGGCGACATCCTCTTCGTGGGTCACGACCACGATGGTCTGCCCGTCGTTGTGCAGCGCTTTGAAGAGGCCGATGATGTCCGCGGCGGTCTGCGAGTCCAGGTTGCCCGTCGGCTCATCGGCCAGCAGCAAACTCGGCTCGCTCACCAGCGCACGGGCGATCGCCACCCGCTGGCGCTGCCCGCCGGAGAGTTGGCTTGGGCGGTGCTTCATCCGGTCGGCGAGTTTCACTCGCTCAAGCGCTCGCACGGCCATCTTGCGAGCGTTGAAGGCGTGCTTGCCGGAATACAGCAGCGGGAGCATGACGTTCTGCAGCGCGGTCTGTCGGGAGAGCAACTCAAACGACTGGAACACGAACCCGATCTCTTCGTTCCGCACCTGCGCGAGCGCGCCCGCGCCCATCGTGTGCGTTTGGCGGCCGTTGAGTTCGTAACTCCCCTTGCTGGGCCGGTCCAGGCATCCGAGGATGTTCATCAGCGTGCTCTTGCCCGAGCCCGAAGCGCCCATGATCGCGACGAACTGGTTGCGCTCGATGGTGAGGTCGATGCCGCGGAGCGCATGGATGCGCTCGACCCCGACGCGGTAGATCTTCTCGAGTTTGCGGATGGCGATGGTCATGGGAACCGGGGAGGCAATTGTCATGGGAAGGTCGAAGCAACGCGGAGCGGATTAGTTCGCGGTGCTCGCGGGCGCGGGCGGTGTGGGGGCATCCGCGGTGTCGGTCTTCTTGGCCGCGGACTCGCTCGCGGCAGGGGTCTCCGCGACCGGGGCGGCGCGCCCCAAAGGTGCGACGGGCGGCTTTTCTTCCTCGACGGCCTGATCGTGCTTGAGCGTCGCGAGTACCTTGTACGGCCCGGTGATGATTTTCGCATCGGGCTCCAGCCCCTGCAGGATCACGGTCGAGCGGAGGTCGCTGGAGCCCGCGGAGACCGGCATGGCCACTGTCTTTCCGTTGACGATCACATAGATCACTCGGGCGAACGCCTTGTTGCGGCCGACGCCCGTCACGCGCGCTGCGACATCGGTGGGGAGTTCCTCGATGCGGCGGTCGAGCACCGCCTGGCTGGGGACCTTGAGCACGTCGTACATCGTCTCGACGTGGATATCGCAGTTCGCAAGACCGCCGACGAGCAGGAGTTTCTCGCTCTCCTTGAGTTCGATGATGATCTCGACCTCGAAGTAGTTCCGTCCGTCGCGCAGAGAGGTCTTCTTCTGCGGGCGCACCTTGCCGACGCGACCGGGGAAGTCGCGCCCCGGGTAGGCGGTCACGAACACCGTGACCGTCTGGCCGGGCTTGACCTGTTGGATGTTCCCCTCATCGACCTCCGCCCGCATGATGATCTGCGTCAGGTCGGCGATCTCGAGGATCACCTGCCCGAGGTTGTTGAACGTGCCCAGCACCAGTTCGCCCACCTCGTTATTGACGAGCGCCACGGTCCCGTCGATCGGGCTGGCGATCACGCTGTTGGACAAATCGCGCTCAGCACGCCTGACCTGCGCGCGGGAGGATTCGATCGACTGCTCCGCTACCCGGAGCGAGGACTCCTGCTGAAGGTGCGCCGCCTCGATCGCCTCGAGTTCCGCATCGGAGCGGTCCTTGGACTTGTGGAGCGAGCGGACTCGCTCCAGTTCGCTCCTGGACCTCACCAGCGCGGCCTGAGTGCCCTCCAGTCTCGCCTCCTCGGCCCGCTGGCCGGCACGCGCCGAATCCATGTTCGCCTGAAGTTCCTCGGCATCCAGGCGCACGACGACATCGCCCGCCTTGATGTCCTGCCCCTCGCGGAAGGGGAGCGCGGTGATCCGCGCTGAGACCTGAGCACTGACCTTCACACGCGTCCGGGCATCGACCGTGCCGGGCGCGGAGATGGACCGCGTCAGGTCGCCGCGGCTCGCCGTTTCCAGTTTGACAATCGTCGCCTTCTCCCCGCCTTGGAAAGCCGCGAGGAACTCCTTGGTGGCGGGCATCCTCCAGACGAAGTAGCCGCCAACGCCCGCCAGGATGATCAAGAGCAGCAGACTTCCGAGGATCCATTTCCACACGCGCGCGGCCTCCTCGAACCCATCCCGCCCTACCTCCCCTCCCTTGCCCCCAAGAGTCCGTCCCGGCCAGGATTCCACCCTCGCGGCCCGCGGTATACGCCGAGTTGGGTCGGGGCGATACACCTTCGCGACACTGTCAGGTGCGAATGATAGGGAAACGCGGGCGGTGCGTTTCGACGAAGATTCGAGCTGGTCGCTTGACTGGTCGATCAACATGGCTTAGATTGAACGATCAACCAAATGATGGAACCAGCCCCACCATCCACGCGTGATCGCCTTCTGGAAGCCGCCCGGCGGCTGTTCCACGAGCAAGGGTACCACGCCACCGGGATCTCCACGATCCTTCGGGAAGCAGGGGTCAACAGCGGATCGCTCTACCACTTCTTTGAGAGCAAGGACGACCTGCTGCTTGGGGTGCTGGACTATTACGTCCGTCTGCTTCACCCGGTCATCATCGGGCCGGTCGAGGCGGCCGCGGGTGACGGCATCGAGCGGGTCTTTCTGCTGCTGAAGAACTATCGCGATGGCCTGGCATCGCTCGACTTCCGCATGGGCTGCCCGATCGGCAACCTTGCACTCGAAGTCGCCGATGACCACAGCGCTGCCCGAGCGCTGATCACATTGAACTTTGAGAACTGGGCGGCAAGCGTTCGCCGGTGGCTCGAATCGGCGCGCGACCGGCTGCCGACGGGCACCGACCTCGATGCGCTATCGCGCTTTGTGCTGACGGTGATGGAGGGCGGCATGATGCAGGCGCGCGCAGCGCGCAACATCGCGCCGATGGACCAGTCCATCCTGCATCTGCGCGCGTACTTCACGCTGCTGCTTGCCGCGGCGGAATCCGAAACAGAACACCGGGTGGGTGGGACTTCCGGAGGCACTGCGTGACACTGAACTATGAGTCGGTCAACTGGCTCGCCGTTGCCGTCGCGGCGATAGCGACATTCTTCCTGGGCGTCATCTGGTATACCGCGCTGGCCAAGCCCTGGCAACGGCTGCACGGGTACACCGACGAGCAACTCGCGCGCATGAAAACGGCCCGGCCCCCCGCCGTGTTCTTTGGCGGGATGGTGGTCAGTTACTCGATGCTCGCGGCGGTGCTCGGCATCCTCTTCGCTTCCGTCGGCATCAACTCGCTCGGTGCGGGCGTCACGATGGGCCTGCTGCTGTGGCTGGGCGTTGCGTTGCCCATCGGCATCACCGCGTGGATCGCCTCGGAGAAGCCCTTCGGGGCATACGCGATCGACCTCGCCTACCAACTCGTGTTCCTGCTCATGGTCGGCGCGATCCTGGGCGCATGGCGATGAGCCGCAGCGCGCCGACGCACCCACATCAGATCAATCCAATCCCGCTCGCTCAACCGGAGTTTGTCATGCACCGTGCAATCAAGGTCGCTTCCGTTGCCGCCGCGTTCACGCTCACCTTTGCCGCCCTCGCGCAGTCCGATGCGCAGCGAACAAGCCAGGCCGCCGCCCCACCCGCGGCGGATGCGACGGTATTCGGCGCGCCCGACACGTCGCCACTCATCCACGAGGGCATCATCAACGCGCCGATCGCGGAGGTGTGGAAGGGCATCTCGACCGCCGCGGGGTACAAGATGTGGGGCGTGGCGCAGTGCGAGTTCGACCTTCGCGTGGGCGGCAAGATCCGCACGCACTACAAGCCCGATGGGAAACTCGGGGATGAGGGAACGATCGAGCAGGAGGTTCTCGCCTTCGAGCCCGGGCGGATGCTGGCCTTCCGAATCTCCAAGCCGCCGGCAGGCTTCCCGGTGAAGGAGGCTTGGAGGAGCACCTGGTCCGTGATCTCGCTGACGGACCTTGGCGACGGGCGCACGCACATGCGCATCGCGGGCATGGGATACACCGCGGACCCGGAGTCGCAGGAGATGCGGAAGTTCTTTCTCTCGGGCAACGAGTGGAGCATGAAGAAGGCCCAGTCGCACTTTGACGCTGGCGCGGCCGGGCCCAAGGGCGCAGCGCACGCCGCGGACCCGCTCGGCGCGATTGAGATCGAGACGATCTTGCCCGGGCCGCGGGCGGAGGTGTGGCAACTCTTCAGCACCGGCGAGGGCTGGAAGCGGGCGATGGGGGTTGAGAACAAGATCGAGGTGCGGCCGGGCGGACCGTTCGAGTTGTACTTCCGAGCCGACGGGCCTGCGGGGGAGCGCGGCTCGGAGGGCTGCACGGTACTGAGTTACCTGCCAGAGGAACTGCTCTCGTTCACATGGAACGCGCCGCCGGACAATCCGAACGCCCGCAAGAAGCACACATGGGTCGTCATCCGGCTGGACGATGCGGGCGCTGCGCGGACCCGCGTGCGCCTCTCGCACCTCGGGTTTGCCGATCATGCAAAGGCCGATCCGCAGCACACCGAAGAGTGGAAGACGGTTCGCGGCCACTTTGCGGAAGCCTGGCCGCGGGTGCTGGAGGCGATGCGGCGTACGGCGGCGCTGGATCACCCGGCTTCCGTCAAGTAGCGGCCTGATTTTCGATAATCGGGGTTTGGTAGAATTCGGTTTGGGCTTCTGGCTTCCGTCTGAGGCCTTATGCCTGACGCCTCATGCCTTCTTCTCTACGCACCGACCACTTCCCGCAACATCTCATTCACCTCGCGCGCGTGTGACAGGTTCAGCACATGCGACCCCCCCGGCACCACCACCGTCGCCGCCACGCACCTCAGCGGGATCACCCAATCGTGGTCGCCGTGGATGTGGTGTACCGGGGCGCTGGACTCCGCCGCGCCTGGCCACTCCATGATCGCCCGCGCGCCCCATCGCAGCAGCGGGACGGAGACCTCCGCGACCATCTGCCCGAGCAGTTTGCGATCCTGGCGTGAGATCCCCCCGCCGCGCCCGCAGAACAGCGGCGCCAGCCGGAGCGACCACGACACCGCCACCGAGGGGACCGCGCGACCGAGCCGCTCGGCCATGCGCAGCGGTCCGCACACCGCCGCGGGCGACCGGCAACTGGCGATCAGCACCACCGCCCGCGCATCGAGATGCCGCGACATCTCCAGCGCGATCATCCCGCCGAGGGACAGGCCGCCGACGACCACCGGCCCGCGTTCGACCGCGCGCACGCCCGCCGCGAGCCGCTTGGCGTAGTGCGCAAGGGATTCGCGTTGTTCCGGCGGAAGCCAAGGCGGCACGAGCAGATCGGGAAACGCCGCGGCCTGCGGATAGAAGACCCGCGCATCGACGCCCAGGCCCGGCACGAGGACAAGCCGGGGCGTTGCGGCCATGCTCACTCTCCCAGCTTCTCGCCCACGAACTGCACGACCTTGTCGATGGCGATACGCTGCTGCGTGCCGGTATCGCGGTCGCGCACGGTCACGGCCTGGTCGTTGCTCGTCTCGCCGTCGATCGT
>CAYMWG010000048.1:0-7516 GCA_964393765.1 uncultured Phycisphaeraceae bacterium | reverse complement strand
TCGATCAGCCCGTGCCGACCGAACCGCTTGCTCAGATCGGCGTGCAGGGCCGCGGCCGTCTCGGGCATGCCGTCCTTGTTCACCAGCGGGAAGACCGCGGCCTTGATGGGCGCGATGCGGGGGTGGAACTTCATGAACTCGGGGCTGGGGCGGGCCGGGTCGACCGTGTACGCCTCACAGATGAGCGCGAGCGCCCCGCGGTCGAGGCCCGCGGCGGGCTCGATGCAGTGGGGCAGGTAGCGCTCGCCCTTTTTGGAGCCGTTGGGCAGGAGTTCGCCGCGGTCCTGGTCGAAGTAGTCGAGTTTGATGCCCGAGTGCTTCTGGTGCTGGGTGAGGTCGTAGTTGCCGCGGTGGGCGACGCCCTCGAGTTCGCCGTAGCCGGGCGCGGTGAAGGGGAAGCGGTACTCGACATCGCAGGTGCCGGTCGAATAGTGCGAGAGTTCGTCCTTCTCGTGCTCGCGCAGGATGAGGTTGTCGCCGGCGAGGCCGATGGAGCGCCACCACTCCATGCGGAAGTCGCGCCAGAAGGCGTACCACGCCTGGCTGTCATCGGGGTGGCAGAAGAACTCGAGTTCGGCCTGCTCGAACTCGCGCGAGCGGAAGGTGAAGTTTCGCGGCGTGATCTCGTTGCGGAAACTCTTTCCGGAGTTGCCGATGCCGAAGGGCATCTTGACGCGGGTGGTATCGACGACGTTCTTGAACTGGACGAAGATACCCTGCGCGGTCTCGGGGCGCAGGTAGACCTTGTTGTCATCAGACTGCGTAAGTCCGGCCCAGGTCTCGAACATCAACTTGAACTGCGCCGGTGCGCCCAACTCTCCGCCGCAGCGCGGGCAGGGCTCCTGCAGCCCGGTTGCGTTCAATTGCTCCGTCGCCATGTGCCGGACGATCTCGTGCATATCCGGCGGCACGTTCGGCTGGCCGTTGATTCTGGTCGCGAGCCATGACAGTGTCACTTCGGGGTTGCGCACCAGAGCGAGATTTGGGGCAAGTTTCTTTCCCTTGCCCCTTGCCCACTTATGCAGTCGCGCGGAGTCGAGGCCGGGCGTCTGAGTTCCCGCCACCGATGGCTCGAACTCCTGGATGAGCGAGTTGAACCATTCTGAAGCCTCTGCGAGCACGTCCCAATACTGATCGGCCCGCACGAAATGCCCACACTTGCCGCACTTCCGCATAGGGTCAGCAAACCCTGCCAGATGCCCGCTCGCCTCCCACACCTTGGGGTGCTGGATGATGCACGTCTCCACCGGCACGCATCGCACGCTCTCGCCGTTGGGCCCTTTGCGGCCCCACGCGGGGTTCATGATCATGTCCTGCCACCACGCCTCGCGTAGATTGCGCTTGAGGAGCGTGCCGAGGGGGCCGTAGTCCCAGAAGCCGTTGATGCCGCCGTAGATCTCGCTGGCCTGGTAGATGAAGCCGCGGCGCTTGCACAGCGACATGATCGCGTCCATCGACTTCTTGCCGGCGATTGGCTCGCCCTCGCTCGCGGCGGGCGCTTCGGGCTTGGGGGCTTCTGCGGACATGGCTGGTCTCGGTTCTTCGGGCGTCCAGGGGATCAGAATCGAATCGGGACGGAGTATAGGAACCGACGTGCCCCGGCCCGCCTCTGTCAAGCAGTGTGTTCCCGCTCCCGGTTCCGGCTCTTTGCTCACCTCTGCTGACTCTGCTCCCTCTGAGTTCCTTCCCTATCCGCATTCCAAAATCGAAAAGGCCCCGAGACGCGAGCGTCCCGGGGCCTTGAATGTTTACGTCAACCCGCCGTCAGATGCATCCGCCGGCGAACCAGAGGCTGAGGAATGCGAAGATATCCGGCACGCCGATGCCATCACCGTCGATGTCGGCCGTCGCGCTGGCCGCGAACCAGGCACTGAGGAACGCGAAGATGTCCGGCACGCCCACGGTGTCGTCACCGTCGAAGTCGGCGCGGCAGCAGGGCTGGGTGTTGTCACCCGGCGCGTTGCAGGCAGCGCCGTTGCCGATATAGATGCCGCCTTGGGTGTTGCAACTTGCGCTCGAGACAATCACACAGATCGCGCCGGTGCAGCAGGCCCCGGTCGGCGCTGAGCACGTTGCGCCTCCGCAGACCGAACCAAGGCCCTGGAACAAACCGCCCTGTGTGTTGCAGTCGGCCAAACTGACCACAATGCAGGTGCTGTTTACACAGCAGGCGCCGGTCACCGCCGGGCACGTTCCGACATCGCACGGCTCGCCGACGCCCTGGAACGCGCCGCCGAGGCCGTCGCAATCATCGGCCGTGAGCACCTGGCAGTTGCCATCGGTGAAGCAGCACGCGCCCGCCGGCTGGGGGCAGTCGTTGGGTGTGCAGGTCGTGCCACCGCCCTGCCACTCCCCGCCCTCCGCCGAGCACTGTGCCGCGGGTATAACGAAGCAGAAGCCTTGGGGGTAGCAGCACGCGCCCGTGGGCTGGGGGCAGTTATTGGGATTGCAGGTTGTGCCAACCCCGCTGAAGGTGCCGAGCTCCGCGAGGCACTGCGCCTGCGGAATGACGAAGCAGAAGCCCTGGGGGTAGCAGCAAGCGCCAGTCGGCTGGGAGCACGGGTTCGGAGTACATGTGCCGTTGACGGTCCATGTTCCGGCACCGCACACCACCTGGGTTGTCACGGTGCACACGCCCGAGATGCAGCACGACCCGGTGGGCGCACCGCCGTTGGTGCCCGCGTACACGTCGTCGATGAACCAGTTGTCGCCCGTTGCATCGACCGCGGTTCGGAAACGAACTCTGAACTCGGCGTGCAACTCAACGCCCGAGAGCGTGTGCGTGTGCTGGGTGTAGGCGGGATCGTCCACGCCGTCGGAGGTAAGCGTGTTCCTGTTGACCCAGCGGAGTTGGCTGGTCCATACGTCTACAAAGAGTTGCTCGCCGTTGGCCGGGCCGCGAGCCTGCACCCAATACTGCAACACGGGCGTGCTCACGCCGGTCATCACGATGAAGTGCGTTCGGATGTCGTCGTCCTGATAAAGCCCCGAGCCAGCGCAGTCGATCTCAAGAGAGTTCGCCGCACTGGGCTCTCCCACGCCAGTGGTGGTGGACGTGACGCCCTTGTTGTACACCCATTTGTTGACGTCGATCGTCGCCGAGGGAAAGGCGTCCGAGAACGGGGCGGTGATTGATGGCTGCTGCTGTGCCAGACAGGTCCGGCCGTCCGCGTAGGTCTCGATCACGCCGGCCTCGCACGCAGAGAAGGAGGTGATGGTCGTGGAGCAGCCCTGGATCGCGGAGCACATGATCTGGCATTGGCTGATGGGATTCGCGTTGCACGGGGCATCCTGGTTGCAGTGGCCCGCCGAGAAGTTGTGGCCGATCTCATGGGCGGTGACCGCGACCCGCCGGGCGGTGTTGGTGCTCCAGCGCGAGCGCGACACGCCGTACCCGACGTTGGTGCAGATGCCGCTCAGATAGGCTATCCCCAGCACGCCGCCCATGTCCTTGCCGGTCATCATGTGGGCCGTGTCGCGCCGGATGGGCGTGAAGGTCGAGCCGAGCCACGTTGTCCTGAAGGTGTCCAGGATCGTGCCCGAGTCGTTCGAGGAGTACGGATCAGGCTCGGCTGTCCGCACCACGATCTCGGTGACCTCGTATGTCACGCCGGTGTTGTTCTCATAGATCCCCTCCACCGCGTTCATGATGCTCTCGATGTCGTTGACGGTGTTGGGCACGCTGCTGCCGTTGAGCACGTAGTACTCGACATCGGCATCGAACGCGACCTCGCAGATCCGCGTCAGCCCGCCGCGCGGCACGAACACGTCCTGCGGCGGCTCATCGACGGCCCCCGGTCCGACGATCGCGCCCCCGCACTCGCCGGGCATTTCCACCGCGTCGCGGTTGTCGTACACGATGTGTTCCCCAGGCGCGGCGGCCGCGTCGAGCAGCGCCTGCGGCTGCACGCCCCAGAGCGATCCATCGTCGAGCGTCACGATCAGGTCGGCCCCGCCCGCGACCAGCGAGCCGCGGATCGACGAGCCGGGCATCCCCCGGACCTCGCCCTTCATGGTCGTGATGGCAGGCGGCTCAACCTCGCGCAGCACGCCATCGGCACCCTGGACGCGCACGCGGAAGTCGTCCGCACGCACCGAATGCGGACGCAGGTCCAGCACATAAGTGTGGGCACCCAGGGCCACCTGGACCGACCATTCCTGAATGTTCTGCGCCGGCGTCGCGAGCGTCTGAACCGTGTACCGGTTCACATGCATGTTGGCGAGCACCAACGCGTCGAGTTCGGGCGATGGCGCAACGACCACCACACCTGGCGCTGCAGCTCGCTGGGCGATCGCCGACGAGCAGACGCCCATACACCCCAGCGCCAACGTCAAAACGCTTGCCAAAGTCTTCGTCATCGCTCGATTCTCCTCCCCCGCCGGTACGGCGCCGCCGGGGGTGCTTGATAATCTTGTCCATTCCGCCGTTGTCCGATTGGATTGGCGGATCGCCTGCCTCGTCTACGCGAACAATGCACAACGACGGGCGCACCACGCTGCGCTCTGAGGGTCATTATCGGATCACTGAATCCATACTAAAGAATCGATCAGGCGCACGGACGCCCGGCGAAACAATACCCGCGCCAGCGGTTGCCGCAACCTTTTGTACGAACGGTTTCCTTCCGCTGTTCCCCTTCTGACGGTCCGGTATCGGCCGATTCCCGCAGCAATGGGCTGGGGCGCTGGGCAGCGCGTTGCACTTGCGCGCAAAACTCGCTAGTTTCTGCGGTCTGGGCACCCGCCGCGTAACTGCGCGGGCGGGTATTGTGAGGGTTCCGCTCGTGCTCGAGAGTGGTGCGTCTGGGGGGGATTCGGGAGTACTCATAGGGGTAGCGCATGCCGGCAGGATCGTTCAAGGCTCGAACGTGGATCTTGTTGATGGGAGGCGCTTTATCGCTCCCTGGCTGCTCAGACCCATTCCGGACGAGTCAGTCGGAGTATGGCGATCGCGCGCCGCTGGAGCGGCTCCGGAATATCGAGCCGCTGGAACTGGGGCCGGGTCAGCCAGTCGGGTCAGAGTCGGTCGATCTCCGGGCTCCACATCCGGACCTTCTCACTATGGCACCCGAACGCTTGGAGGTCACGATCGAGCAGTGTCGCGCGTGGACACTTGAGAATAATCTTGATCTGAAAGTGGTTCTTCTGGACCCGGACATCGCTGGAACGGTCCTGAGCGAGGAAGAGGCCGCCTTCGAGGCGGCGTTCGTCAGCCGCATCGGCTTCAGCGAGGCGGATCGTGCGCGGGGCCTGGTGTTCCCGGATCGCGACGCAGACCCGTTCGACTTTGACGCCGGGGTTCGGGTTCCGCTGCGGTCGGGCGGGTTCGCGAACGTGCGTGTGCCCATCGAGCGCAACGAAACGTTCCCGGGCGTTGATGGGGACAACCGCTGGTCCACGGACCTCGAACTGTCAATCAGTCTGCCGTTGCTGCGCAATGCCGGGCGCTGGACCAACTCCCACGGCATCCGAATCGCCGCGCTCGACACGGACATTGCGCAGGCCCGGACCAAACTCGAGGTCATCAGGCGGATCGCCGCGGTGGATCGTGCGTACTGGCTGGTGGTCGAGTCGCTGCAACTGCTCAGAGTCCGTCAGGAACAACTCGATCAGGCCTTGCGACAACTCGATCAGGCGGACCAGCGGTTTTTGGGGAAGGTCGCGCCGAGGATCGACGTGACCCGCTCGGAGGCCGGCGTCTCGCGCCGGGTGGCGTCCATCATCGACGCGGAACTGCTCGTGAAAGACCGCCAGCGCGAACTCAAGCGTCTGGTGAACCGGCCGGGGCTTGATGTGGATTCGGCAACGCTCATCGTCCCGGCATCCGAGCCCGACCCGGCCCGCTACCAACTCGTGGCGGGGCAACTGATTCGGGACGCGCTGTCCCGTCGGATGGAACTGCTCGAACTCGAACTCCGCATCGCGCAGGACCTGAGCACGATCGACTTCGCACGCAATCAGGAGTTGCCGCTCTTCGCGCTCGACTATGTGTACCGGTTCGACGGGTATGGGGATGGCTTTGACTCCGCCGCCGGGCGTCTGGGGCGGGTGGAGTCGGATGGATGGATTGTGGGCCTGACGGCGGAGGTCCCGCTGGGAAACGAGGCCGCGGAGGCACGCAGCCACCGTGCGATCCTGACCCGGCTGCAGCGGCTGGCAACGCGGTCGGCGCGTGAGCAGGCCATCAAGCAGGAGGTTCTGAGCGCGCTGGATAATCTCGATGCGAACTGGCGTCGGATCCTGGCCGCGAAGCAGAACGCGGCGGCGGAGGCGGCGAACTATCGGGCCGAGCAAGGGCAGTACCAGATCGGCCTGCGCAACAGCACGGAGGTGCTCGACGCTGAGAGCCGTTTGTCGGACGCACGCGCTGAGGAGGTTCGTGCGATCGCCGATTACCAGATCTCGCAGATCGATCTTGCCTTCGCCACGGGCATGCTGCTCGGGGCGGCGCGCGTGTCGTGGTGACGCCGAGCCTTGCAAGGCTCAGGCATGTCGCGTGAGTGCGGAACGGGACGTCAGCAGCGGGCGCGTGACGACCCTGCCGTTCACGCTTGAAGCCGCACCGTTGGCCCGGGGACGGAGCGCCTTGGGTGACGGCTCGTCCTGGGTAAGTGCTTTGGCGAGCCATTCCTTCGCGCGGCTCCAGTCCTGCACGACAGTCTTGCGAGACACACCCAGCACCTGCGCGACCTGCTCGTTGGTGAGGCCGGTGAAGAAGCGGAGTTCCACAACGCGGCAGGCTCGCTCATCGGCCACGCTCAGCCGTTCGAGGATCACTTCAAGTTCCTGGAACTCCACCTCTCGCGTGCCGCTGCTGGTGACGAAATCCAGCGAGACGCGGGCGTGCCCGAAGCCGCGCTTGAGCGCGCGGCGACGGCGAGCGTGGTCGATGAGCACCTTCCGCATCGCGCACGCGGCCACGGCGAAGAAGTGGCCGGTCCCGTTCCACGATTCCGGGGGATTTTCGATGAGCCGCAGATAGGTCTCGTGGACCAGGGCGCCCGGCTCGAGCATGTTGTCCCCGCGCTCGTGCTTGAGGTAACTCCCGGCCAGGGCCCTGAGTTGGTCGTACACCAGCGGCAGGAGCGCATCGGTTGAGTTGGGGTGCCCGCTCCGTTGCTGGCCTTTGTGGACGGTCATAGGTGCTCCTGCCTGCTGCGGCCCGTAAGGGCCGACCGGCCAGTCTACAGGAATACGGCAGGTTGTACAGGCCGGAATTCCATGATTGTCGGGTAGGTTCTAAACCGTGGGAAGAGATTTCGGACCAAGGCAAGTCGGACCGCCGGGTCACCTGGACCGGCACCTGCGGCAAAAAAAATGTTCCCGCAGGGGTGGCGCGTCAGAGCCGTGCTGCGCCCTATCGAATACCGTGGGACGGGCGAGTCGCCCGGCCCGTAGGGTCGTCCGGGACCCACCTCACAACACTCAGGCCGGAACGGAAATACACGGAGAATCTGCACATGGCTACGAAATCCACCAAGGTCGGCAAGGGCACGCTGAAGTCCACTTCGGGTCGCGG
>CAYMWG010000047.1:0-14107 GCA_964393765.1 uncultured Phycisphaeraceae bacterium | reverse complement strand
CGTTTCACCGGTTGGATTCGGTGACAAGCCCCGCCAGCACGCCCGCGCTGCTGCCACGATTATCGGTGATGATGTTCCTCCAGTTCTTTGTCTGGGGGTCGTGGTACGTCTCGATGACGGGGTGGATGAACGAGGTGGGCCTGGGGGAGTTGACGTACTGGGCGTATGTGGTGGGGCCGATCGCCGCGGTGGTGTCACCGTTCTTCGTGGGGATGATCGCGGATCGGTACTTCCCTACGCAGGTGGTGATGGGCGTGCTGCACCTGCTGGGCGGAGCGATCATGCTGCTGGTACCGGGCGTGGTGGCGGCGACAGGGCCGGAGGTTCCCAAGACATTTTTCCACCCGTATGTGCTGATGCTGCTGGCGCACATGCTGTGCTACATGCCCACGCTGGCGCTGACGAACTCGCTGTCGTTCACGCATCTGGCGAACGCGCAGAAGCAGTTCCCGCTGGTGCGGGTGTTCGGGACGATCGGGTGGATCGCGGGGAACATCGCGGTGGCGGGGAGTCTGGCGACATGGGGGCTCTCGGGACTGACGTGGATCGAGGGTGGAGACAAGTCGCCGGTGCAGTTCTACGTCACGGGGTCCGCGGGCCTGCTGCTGGGCCTGTACAGTTTCACGCTGCCGCACACGCCTCCCCCGGCGCGCGGGAGGGCGGTGTCGGCCCGGGAGGTTGCGGGCCTGGACTCTCTGCGGCTGCTGGCACGTCCCGGATACGCGGTCTTCATCGTGTGCTCACTGCTGCTGTGCATCCCGCTCGCTGGGTACTACCAGCAGGCACGCAACTTTGTCGCGTATCTCGGTGATCAGACGCCCACGCTGACAATGTCGTACGGGCAGATGGCGGAGATCCTGTTCATGCTCCTGCTGCCCGCGATGTACATGCGGCTGGGAGTCAAATGGGTGCTGGCGATGGGGATGCTCGCGTGGGTCGCGCGGTACGCGCTGTTCGCTGGCGCTGCGGCGGAATCCGTCCGGTGGATGGCCGTGCTGGGCGTCCTACTGCACGGACTTTGCTACGACCTGTTCTTTGTGGCGGGGTTCATCTATGTGGACAAGAAGGCGTCGCCGGCGATCCGAGCGCAGGCGCAGGGGTTCCTGGTGCTGGTCACGCAGGGCTTGGGCCTGGGGATCGGTGCGTACCTGTTTGGCAATCTGGTCGGAGGTTTCACCACCGTCGAGGAGGGCACCGAGCCGTTCACGGACTGGCGCGCGGTGTGGTACATCGCGGCGGGGTTTGCAGCGCTGGTGCTGGTCGGGTTCGCACTGCTGTTCCGGGACCGTGGCGCCGAGCCGCCGGCCAAAGCGCCCAGCGCGGAGGAAACGGCGTGAGCAAAGCGGAAGCGAACGTAGGCGAACTGCATGTGAGGCCAGCGCGGCCGGACGATGCCACGCTGATCCACGGCCTGATCCTCGAGATCGCGGACTACGAGAAGTTACGGCACGAGGTGGTCGCGAGGGTGGAGGACATCCGTGAGGCGCTCTTTCCCCAACACGGCCTGGCGATCGCGCACGCGTTGATCGGCGAGATCGATGGCACTGCACAGGGGTATGCGCTGTACTTCTTCAACTTCTCGACCTTCGTGGGGCGCGCGGGGCTGTACCTCGAGGATGTGTTCGTGCGTCCGGCGTTCCGCGGGCGAGGGCTGGGCAAGGCGCTGCTGGTCGCGCTCGCGGATGTCGCGCGCATGCGAAACTGTGGCCGGATGGAGTGGTCGGTGCTCGACTGGAACACACCCGCGATCGAGTTTTACAGGACGCTTGGATCGCGTTCGATGGACGGGTGGACAGTGCATCGGCTTGATGAAGCCGCGCTGAACCGCCTTGCGGATCAGGTCCGCAGGTAGTCGCGATAGTCGCGCTTCTTGGCGATGGTCTTGACGGCGGCGTTGCCGGAGGAGGCAACATCAGTGCTGCCGATAAGATTGGCCACACTTGGGGCGACCCCGCCGCCAGAGCCGACGATCTGCTTGAGCGTGCGCTGACGGATGGCGACTTTGACGGGGCCGCTGGTCTGGGTGTTGCTGGATGGACGGGCCATGGAAAACTCCTTGGGAGGGCCTAGGTTCAAGTCCGGAGCCCTGACCCCTACAATGCGCAAACGGGGCGCTGCGCGCCACCCGGAACTGTAGGTTGCCGTGTGCCGCTGCGGTCGGTCACTTGGAGTGAGTGGCGGTCGGCTCATAGCGGATCAACTTCTCGACGGCGTTGCCCGGGGACATGAGCAGCACCTTGGGGCGGTGGGTCGCATACTCGTCATCATTCATGGTGGCGTAGTGCATGATGATCACGCGATCGCCGACCTCGAAGAGGTGGGCGGCCGCGCCATTGAGTTCGATCTTGCCCGAGCCGCGTTCGCCCTCGAAGACGTAGGTCTCGAGGCGGTCACCGGTGCGGCAGTTGGCGATGTGGACGTGGTCGTTGACGCGCATGCCGCACTGATCGAGGAGGTCGCGATCAATCGTGATCGATCCGATGTAGTCGGGGTAAGCCCCGGTGACACGGGCCATGTGGATCTTGCTGTGGAGGACCTGCCTGAGCATCGGAAGATCGTAGGTAGGCGCGTGCTGAGGGGTGCAGGTGAAGCCCGGCACGAGTGCCGGTCTACCTTCACCTCGAGGCCCGTTCGGCGGCCTCGACCACGTTGAGCAGGAGCATCGCCACGGTCATGGGACCGACGCCGCCGGGTACGGGGCTAATCCAGCCCGCGGATCCGGAAGACTTCGCACCTCCTGCGCTAAAGCCGCCGACAGAATCAAACACCACATCGCCAACGGTCTTCATTTTGCCGTCGGCGCCCGCGATTCGGTTCACGCCGACATCGATCACGATCGCGCCGGGCTTGACCATCTTGCGCGTGATGAGGTCCGGTACGCCCGCCGCGGCGATGAGGACATCGGCCCCGCGGCAATGCTCGGACAGGTCCGGGGTCCACTTGTTGCAGGAGAGCACGGTGGCATCCATGCGCATAAGCAGGACGGCGATGGGCTTGCCAACGTGGTTTGAGGCTCCGACGACGAGCGCGACCTTGCCGCGGAGCGATCCCGCCGTGAGGCCGGTGTGCTCGATCATCTTGATGACCGCGAGCGCGGTGCAGGGCGCGAGCGAGGAACGCCCGTAGACGACGTTGCCGATGTTGGCGGGGTTGACGCCCTCGACATCCTTCTCGGGCGCGATGAGCCGCTGCACCGAATAGGCGTCCACCGATTCGGGCAGGGGCAGGTGGACCATGATCGCGGAGACTTCGTCCTTGGTGTTGAGCAGCAGGACGCGTCCGGCGATGTCGTCGTAACCCGAGCCGGCGGGCAGCGCGTGCAGGACGTAGTCGATGCCGAGTTCGGCGCAGGTGCGGGCCTGGCTCTGGGCGTACTGGTGCGCGGCATCGTCATCCGAGCCGATGAGCAGGGCATCAAGGCGGACGGGGCGGCCCGCCGCACGCAACGTTGCGGCACGGCGCGCAATCTCCTCGCGGTACTGCTTCGCAAGGGCCTTGCCGTCGATGACCTGTGCCGCCATAGGCCGGGATGGTAACCGGGCGGGGGTGATCTGTTTGGGGGTTGCCACCCGGTGGGTGGGGTTTCACACGACGTGCATGTGCAGACCGACGCGGGTTCGTGCCGATCTTGCGGCTTTGGATCTGTTCCACCCCGCCTCCGCGGAGAATCAGTCGCCGCGGAGCGGCGGGGCACCCAAAGGGAGTCCGCTATGTCCGCCACCGCCTCGACGATGTTGCCGCTGGGCACGAACATGCCCGGGTTCATGCTCCCCGACACCGTGTCGGGCAAACTCGTCCGCTCCTCCGACCTCGCCAAGGGGAAGCGGGCGATGGTGGTGATGTTCATCTGCAACCACTGCCCGTATGTGAAGCATGTGCGGGACGAACTGGCTCGATTGGCGCGGGACTATGCGCCCAAGGGGATCGGCTTCGCGGCCATCAGTTCCAACGACGTGTCCGAGTACCCCGATGACGGGCCGGAGTTGATGAAGCGCGAGGCGGCTGAGGCGGGGTACACGTTCCCGTATCTGTACGATGAGGATCAGGGCGCGGCGAAGTCGTACCGCGCGGCGTGTACGCCGGACTTCTATGTCTTCGACAGCGAGGGCAAGTTGTTCTATCGCGGGCAACTCGATGAGACCCGGCCGCGGAGCGGAGCGCCGGCCAACGGCAAGGACCTCCGGCACGCGCTGGAGATGGTGCTGCGGACCGGGGCATCGCCGCCCGAGCGGCAGATGCCGAGCATCGGCTGCAACATCAAGTGGAAGGCTGGGAGGGACCCGGATTACGCGAAGTGATCTATCTCTCTTTGAGTGAAGAATTCGGAAGGAACTCAGAGAGAGCAGAGCAAGCAGAGGGCAGCAGAGAGAGACCGGGATGAGGGGATGGGTAAGACCGTCTTCCCTGCCAAGACCGAAGCGTGGTTTGCCGTGTCGTGGCCACGCGCCGTGGAGCGAGGCAGCTGCCGCAACCCGCGGGCACCACCCGGCGTAGCGTTGTCCGGATGCCCACTGCCCCGCACGCCGCGAACGATCCGCTGACCGCGCAAAGCGTCGCATCGGCTGTGCCGTCCGAGCCAAGGCGGACGCGGGCGAGCCGAAAGCCGCTCGCGAAGGTGCGGCGTCGGTACCGCCTGCGGTTCCCGGCGTACATCTACATGCTGGTGACGGTGTTCATAGCCATCGGCGCGTTCAACAGCCAGAACAATCTGCTCTTCTGGGCATTCGGCCTTGCGCTCGCGGCGATGGTCGTCTCGGGCGTCCTGTCGGGCACGATGCTGATGGGCGTGGAGATCGAACGGCGCGCGCTGGCCGATGCCCGCGCGGGCGAGAAACTGTCGCTCGCGTACACCGTCCGCAACCGCAACCGCTGGGTGCCGGCGTTCGCGATGCGCTTCGAGGAGATCCCGCCCTCGCGAGCGTGGTGGTCGCGCAAGGCCTCGCACATCGAGGCGTGGACGTCCTACATAGATCGGCCGGTGGTGTTTGTGCCGCATGTGGGGCCGCGGGAAGCGGTGACAGCGCGGGTCGAAGTGGCCGCCCGCCGGCGCGGCCGGGTGCGTCTCCTGGGTGTGCGGCTGACATCCACGTTCCCCTTCGGCCTGATCCGCAAGACCATCGAGTATCAGTTGCCTGATGAGATGGTGGTGACGCCCGCTTCGATCCCGCCGCCCGCCGGCGCGGCGGACATTCTCGGGAGAATCGGCGACGCGGCGATCGCGTCGCGCCGTCAGGGGCCGGGGGATGAGTTCTTTGCTCTGAGGGAGTACATCCCGGGCGACAGCCCGGGGAGCATCGCGTGGCGGGCATCGGCACGGCGCCTGCACATCGTGCCGCCGGGGCCGGGGATGGGCCTGCTGGTGAAGCAGAACGCTTCGCCCGCGCCGGCGCGACTGTGGATCGTGCTGCGGCTGGCTCCCAACAAGGCCAGCGCGCAGGAGAACGAACTGGCGATCTCGCTGTCGGTAGGCTTGGCGGCTAGGAGCCTTGAGCGCGGGCTGAGCGTGGGCATCGCGGTGCCACGGGCGGGCGTGACGCTGCGGCCGATGCCGGGATCGGGCCACCTGCACGCGATCGCCCGGGAACTGGGGTTGCTGGAACTTGCGGGGCTGAACACGCACACGGAGGCGGGAAGGTTTCCGGCAGCCGCGGCCGCTCCCGGGTCGATCATCATCGCGGTCCATGCCGGCGCGGTGGACCGAACATTCGGGCCTGGCAATGACCGGGCGTTCCACTTGTCAACGGCAGGGCTTGCGTCCGATGCGCTTGCGCAGGTGCGGGCATGAGCGTCACCGCGCGCCTGAACCTGGTGATCTGCCTGACGGTGGCGGTGGGGATATTCGCGTTCACGATCGCGGATGAATCGTGGGGCCTGCTGCTGCTGGGAATGGCCGGAGCGTTTGTCGGGTACATAGCCGGGCGGCCGAACCCGCTGGCTCCGGAGAAAAGACCGTGGGCTCTGCCGCGGGTGGCGGTAAACCTGCTGGTGTTTCTGGCGATCGTGAACGCGGCGCTGCAGGCATCGGTGTTCCGGGACGGTCAGAGGCCCCTGGTCTCGACGCTCGGCGCGTTTCTCGTGCATGTGCAGTTGATCAAACTGGTGGACCGGCGGACGGCTCGCGATGAGGCGCAACTTCTCGGGCTGAGTCTGTTCGGCGTCATCGCGTCGATCCTGACGAGCAACTCGCTGCCATTGGGCGTTGCGCTCACTGCCTATATGCCGCTCATCGTGGCATCGGCGATGCTGACGGAGATCAACAGCGCAAGCACGACGGGGGTGGCGCACGCGCCGATAAGCCCAAGGTCGCTGTTCTCGCAGTTGCGGCGGGTGGTGGGGGCGAGCGTGCTGGTGGCGTGCGCGCTGGCGGCGGGGGTGTTCGTGCTCACGCCGCGCGGGATCGGCAACGATCTGCTCGGAGCGCTGGGCAAGCCGCTGGCTCCGGAGGTGGGCTTCTCGGACAACGCGCGCTTGGGCAACAGCGGCTTTCTGTCCGTGTCGCAGACGCCGGTGATGGACCTGTCGCTCTTCGATAGCGACGGGCGAAACGCGGGTGATGGCACTCGAGCCGTGTATCTGCGTGGGGCGGTGCGGGACCTGTATCTCCGCCGGGGTCAATGGATGAGCAGCGCGGAGGCATCACCGGTCGAGTTCCGCATTCAGGCGGGGCAGCGGGAAGAGGTCGGGCCGTTGATGCCCGAGGCGGGGCTGTTGTTTCAGCGGATCACGCCGCGAGCCACAGGGCGGGACGGGGATGACTATCTGTTCTGCGCGTGGCGACCAGTGTGGGTGGAGCCTTCGGTGCCGATGGCGCTGCGGGTTTCCGAAGCGGACCTGACACTTAGGCGGTCGCGGAACGCGGGCCGGACTTCCGGGCGCGGGACGTACACGGTGGCCTCATCACCTGCGGATCTGACTCCGCCGCCTGAGCGCGGTGGATCGGAGCCGGTCGTTTCCAACACGTTTAACGGCACGCGGGTCGCGGAGTTGGCCCGGACGATTCTGGCTGGGTCGGAAAGTGGAGCGGGCGGGGGCGCGGGCGGCGCCGGGGGAGGAGCGACCGAGAGGGAGGCCCTGGCGGAGTCGGCTGCGCGCCGGCGGGACGCGATGCGGATCCGAGATTATCTGCAGTCGGAGTGCGCGTACACGCTGGAGATGATCGCGCCGGCGGAGGGGCAGGACCCCATCGAGATGTTCCTCTTTGACACCAAGCGCGGTCACTGCGAGTACTTCGCATCGGCGATGGTCGCGCTCTGCCAGAGCGCTGGTATTCCGGCGCGGCTGGTGCTCGGATATGTAGCGACGGACTACAGCCCGTTCACGGAGCAGTACACGGTGCGGGAGTCCAATGCGCACGCGTGGGTGGAGGTGTGCATTGGACAGGGGCGATGGATCACGCTGGACCCTTCGCCGCCCGCGGACATCGAGCGAATTCACCGGCCGCCGGGGGGCCTGTTGAGTCGGCTGCGATCGATCTATGACCTGATCGAGTTCAACTGGAACGAGTCGATTGTGGGGTTTGACAGCGGGCGGCAGCGCCGGATGCTGGGCTCTACCCGCGGCGACCTCGGGTGGCTTGGGAATGCTTCGGCGCAAGCGCAAGAGGTCTGGCTGAAGGTGTGGCGGAAACTGGGCGTGCCGGATGACATGAGTCTGGGTGCGGATTTCTTTCGCGTCATCACATGGTGGGTCGCGCTCGCGGTCCTGATCCTGCTGTTCGTGTGGCTGGCCTGGCGGAAGCGGCGGACGGTGCTGTTCCGCCGACTTGCCCATGGCGACCTGGACCCGGAGTTGCGGTCGCTGCTGGCTCAGTCGGGCTTTTATCGCGGGGCACTGAGGGGCCTGCGGAGAGCCGGGCTTGAAAAGCCTCGATCGCGGGGAGCCGGCGCGCACGCCGATGCCGTTGCAGCCGCGCGGCCGGAAGTCGGCGAGGCGTTCGGGCGAATCGCCCGTCATTACTACACGTTGCGATTCGCGCGGCGGCGGCTATCGGACGCGGAGGTGGCCGATGCGTGGGAGGCCATGCGCCGCATCCGTGCGGCGAACTCCCGCGTTGCCGCGCCACACCCCCCGGGCGGCGGGCGACCTGCAGACCACGCTTAAGAAGTTGCGGCGCGGGGCCGATGCCTGAGCGGAACATCCTGCCCTTTGACGGGGGGATGAGTCGTGGGGTGTATCAAGACCAGCCGCGCGGAGCGGCGAAGTACCCCCCCGGGCATTCGATCAGAGAGGACCATCAGTGCCGGCCTCACGATCTCGAACCGAGCAGTGGAAGGACCAACTTCACAAACTCCACGAGCGCGGGGGCGCGCTGGAGGTATCCATCCGTCATTCGCCCGGCGAAGGCGTGGGTGAAGGCATTGAGGAACTGGGCGGGGATGTGGTCTGGCGTGTCAAGATCGTTGGGCTGAGCGATGACGCGATCGTGATCGAGCCGCCAGCCGCGTTCGGCGACACCGTGCCGCTGCGGCCGGGGATCGAACTCGTCGCCGCGATGACGATCGGGCAGAACCGGTGGATGTTCCTGAGCCGGACGATCGCCGCGAAACCGGCGATGGGGAACGCGCCGGGACGGTTCGTGTTGGCGATGCCCGAGACCGTCGAGCGATGCACGCGCCGGAGTTTCTACCGAGTGTCGACCGCCGAGCAGAGGCTGCCGGCGGTGCAGGCATGGCCTCTGTTTGACCCGCTGAGCGTGGTCGCGGCGGAGACGGCCAACCGGGTGCGGATCGTGGACACGCTGGAGGGGGCGCCGCCCCCGAGTGCGAGCCAGGTCGCCTCTGATTCGTTCCTGTTGCCCGATGTCGGCTCGCCGTTTAGTGGTCGGCTCCTGAACATCTCGGGCGGCGGGCTGGGGGTTCTGGTGAATCACGAGGATATTCAGACTGCCACCAGCCGGTCGTTCCTTTGGCTCCGGATGGACCTGCGGCCCATCATCCCCGAGCCGGTGGCGGTGACGGGTCGGATCGCCCATACTCACATGGACTCGACCCAGGCCTTGTACCTCGGGGTCGCCTTCGACTTTGCGGCGAACCCGGCACATCGGCAGTTCGTGGCGGAGTTGTTCGCCCAGTACATGGACGAACTGCAGCGGAGGCAGGGGCGGATGGGCATCCGGGCGGCGGCTTGACGAATTGGTGAGATTCCTGTTAAACTGAGACGACCCCGGGGATAACCTTGGGGTGGTTCACTGTCGGTGGCTCCGGGCAAGGCTCGGGGACCCTCCGGCTGTTCAGCGCGGCCCAAGCGCGTCCTCCCGCTGTGTTCGTGATGCGAGCGAGCGGGCGATGCGCGGCAGGCGGCGCCCGGGCTTGGCGACCCGCGATCGGGCGCTGAGCGCGGCATAGATCGAGAGTGCTCAGCGTGACAGAGTTTTGCAGCATTGCCGGCAACCTGAGGATCAAAGAGACGCACCCACAGCTGACCGCTTTGAGTCCATCCGGGCTCGGGCGTTCGGCACCACCGGTCAACGCTTTGATCGTCCACGCGGACTGAGCATCCCGATCTGCCTCTGAGCAGCCACAGCGAGCGGCCTCTCCAAGCCCGCTCGCCCGAGGTTCTCCATTCCCGGCGTTTCCTGGCAGCACGCTGCACTTTCGCAGCGCGACTACACAAGGGGATCCCGCATGGACGGTTCAACTTTCTATACGCTCGCCGAACTCTCGACGGGGGTCGCCGCGGGGATCGGCGCTGGCGCGCTGGTGCTTGGTGTGATCATCGGTGCCTTGGTGCTGGGCGCACTGCGGGGGCGGACGCTCGCCACGGCCAAGGAGTCGGCACGGCAAACCGAGGACCGGGCCAAGGACGAGGCACGCGCGATCCTGGAACGCTCGCGGATTGAGGCGGAGAAACTGACGCTCGACAAGCGGGCGGCCCTGGACACCGAACTGGAGGAGGGGCGGCGGGAACTCCGGGAAGGGGAGAAGCGGCTGACCAAGCGCGAGGACCTCCTCGACAAGAAACTCGACACGCTGACCACCAAGGAGGAGCACCTCACACGCCAGCAGGAACAGGTTCGGGAGAAGGAGACGCTGCTGGTCGCGAGGAACGTCGAGGTGGATGTGCTTCTGCAGCAGCAGAAGGACAAGTTGCTCCAGGTCGCAGGGCTGACGGTCGAGCAGGCCCGCCAGCAACTCCTTGTCCGCGTGGAAGAAGACTCCCGGATGGAGATGGCCAAGATCGTGAACAGGATCGTGGAGGAGGCGCACCTGGAGGCCAAGACCAAGGCGCAGGAGATCACGCTCATGGCCGTGCAGCGGTACGCCACGGAGCACACCGCCGAGTCCACCGTCCGGGCTGTTCCCATCCCGTCGGACGACATGAAGGGGCGGATCATCGGGCGCGAGGGGCGGAACATCCGGGCCATCGAGAAGGCGACGGGTGTGGACATCATCGTGGACGACACGCCGGGCGTGATCGTGGTGTCGTGCTTCGACAAGATCCGGCAGGCGATCGCGGTCGAGTCGCTCAACCGGCTGATTGCGGACGGCCGGATGCACCCCTCCCGGATCGAGGAGGTTGTCGAGAAGGTCAAGAGCGAGATGAACGAGAAGGTGCTGAAGGCGGGCAAGGACGCGGTGCTGGAGGTGAACCTGCGGGGCATCAACCCGAAGATCGTCGAGGCGATGGGCAAACTGAGTTTCCGAACGTCCTACGGCCAGAACGTGCTGCGCCATTCCATCGAGGTCGCGTACCTGTCGCAGATCATCGCGGAGCAGTTGGGCCTCGACGGCACGCTGGCGCGCCGGGCGGGGTTCCTGCACGACATCGGCAAGGCGATGGACCACGAGATGGAGGGCGGTCACCCCAAGATCGGCATGGACTTTGCCAAGCAGTACGGGGAGAAGGAGCCGATCCTGAACGTCATCGGCGGGCACCACGCGGACATCCCCTCGACGACGTTCTATACGCCGATCATCATGGCCGCGGACGCGGTGTCGTCGGCACGTCCCGGCGCGCGCCGCGAGAGCATGGAGAAGTACATCCAGCGCCTCAACGAACTGCAGGACATCGCGCTCAAGCAGCCGGGGGTGACGGAGGCGTTCGCGATCCAGGCCGGGCGCGAGGTTCGCGTGATGGTCGATGCCAAGCGGGTGACGGATGATGAGGCGCAACTGATCGCGTTCAACATCGCCAAGCGGGTGAGCGAGGAGATGACGTTCCCCGGCGAGATCAGGGTGACGGTGCTGCGGGAGACGCGGGCGATTGAGTTTGCGAGGTAGCAGACTGGGTTTTGATTAGGGGTCTGACGGACGGATCGATTCCGCGGGTACCACGCCGCGCCGCGGCGTGTGATTGGGAGGATCAACGTGTTTGCATTTATCGTTTCGAGCGTACTTGCGGTCAGCCCCCCAGTCGATGTCCGACCGTTGGATTATGATGGGTGCAAGGGAAGCTTTCGTCCGAAGTTGGTTATTCGCGAGGGTCCGGAGTCTGCGGTGCCGCTCGCGCCCGTAGACGAAGCACTCGTCAGCAGTCTCACACCGACCCTTTCCTGGGAGGTTGGTCCGCTGGCGCAGCATGTCTATGTATCCATCTTCAGGCGTTCCGCAGGCATCAACCATGAAATGGTGTTTCATGTGATGGACCCTACCGGCACCGCGCTCGTCGTGCCCGTGGATACGCTCGTTTCGGCAACTGAGTACAGTTGGAACGTCGTGACGGAGAATGTTTTGGGATTCGCTTACTCGCAGCCGAGGGTTTTCTTCACCGAGACTTCGTGCCCGGCGGACTTTGACGAGAACGGCGTAGTCGCGGTCATCGATTTCTTTGCCTTTCTCTCGGCTTGGTTTGCCGACGATCCTCGGGCGGACTTCAACGGCAATGGCACCAGAGAAGTAGCCGATATCTTCGCATTCCTCGCGGCGTGGTTTGCTGCCAACTGTTGAGCCGATGCGCGGGTGTTCCGCGGGCGCACGCCATTACTCGCTGCTCAGTTCCCGGAGCGGCCGTAGATCCAACCTCCACCCCTGAAGCGCGGCGCTCTCGAACACCTCGCCCACCACGGGCGTGTCGAGCAGCACCGCTCCGCTTCGGCGATAGCAGCGCATTTTGCCGTCGGCGGGGTCGTACGCGAGATACTCGCCGACTCCGAACTTCTCGTAGTCGTCGCGTTTGGTGGTGAGGTCGAATGCCTTGGTGCCGGGGGAGAGAACCTCCATGATCAGGTCCGGCGGCGTGTCGAGAACCCGCGGGAGGCGCGGGAGGCGACCGGCGCGATAGCACACGAGGTCCGGGGCGTACACCTTCCTGTCGGCCAGGACAAGGTCAACATCGGCAAAGTACTCGAACCCCTCGTTCGCATCCAGGTAAGGCTCGAGTTGCCGTTGAATGAGGCGGACAATTTTCTGGTGCCAAGGCGTAGGGCTTGGTGACATGACGACAACCCCATCCACGAGTTCGTAGCGCTCCAGTGTTTCTTCCGTCGAGAGAAAATCGTCCGCGGTCATTCTCAGGCCGGTCAACCCGAAGTCCGAGATGTTTGGCACTACCGACATACCGTAAGTATAACGTCCAAACGACACTGGGACCGGCGTTCTGCATACCAACTTGCTTCCCACAGTTCCTACACTGCCGCCATGACCACTGCCCCCAGCCACGCCGCGCCGTCTTCGGCCCAGACACGCACCGAAAAAGACACCATGGGGCCGATGGAGGTTCCCGCGGCCGCGCTGTATGGGGCCTCGACCCAGCGGGCCGTAATGAACTTCCCGATGTCCGGCCGGCCCGTGCCTGAGGGCGTTATCAAGGCGTACGCGCTGCTGAAGGCGGCGTGCGCGACGGTGAACCACAGGCTCGGTCGGCTCGACGAGCGGCGAACCAGCGCGATCATCGAGGCCTGCCGCGAGATCCAGGACGGGATGCCGGCGCTGGGTGGCCTGGCCAAGCACTTCCCGGTGGACATCTTCCAGACCGGCTCGGGCACCTCGACGAACATGAACGTCAACGAGGTGATCGCCAACCTCGTGTGCGTGCGTGCGCACCAGCCAATCGGCCGGTCGAAGGACGCGGAGTGGATCAAACAGGGCGGCGTTCATCCGAACGATCATGTCAACATGGGGCAGTCGAGCAACGACACATTCCCTACGGCGATGCACCTGTCCGCGGCGGTCAGCATCCACGACGATCTGCTGCCCGCGGTGAAGAAGATCGCCGAATCGCTGGAGCGCAAGAGCGCGGCGTGGGACAAGGTCGTCAAGATCGGGCGCACGCACCTTGCGGACGCGACGCCGATCCGGCTGGGCCAGGAGTTCTCCGGCTACGCCTCGCAGATGCGGCACTCCGAGGAACGGCTGCACCGCGCGCTGCATGTGCTGTCGGAACTGGCGATCGGCGGCACGGCGGTCGGGACGGGGATCAACGCGCACGAGCAGTTCGGCGCGATGGTCGCGGCGGAACTCACGCAGCGCACAGGTGTCCATTTCCGCGAGGCGGTGAATCACTTCGAGGCGCAGCACGCCAAGGACGCCTTCGTCGAGGCCTCCGGGCACCTGCGCACGATCGCGGTGAGTCTGACGAAGATCGCCAACGACATCCGGTGGATGGGGTCGGGGCCGCGCTGCGGGATCGGGGAGTTGAATCTCCCGGCGGTGCAGCCCGGCTCCTCGATCATGCCCGGCAAGGTCAACCCCGTCATCTGCGAGGCCGTCATCATGGCCGCGTGCCAGGTCATCGGCAACGACACGGCGGTGATGCTCGGCGGGATGGGCGGCATCGGCTCGCTTCTTGATCTCAACGTCGCGATGCCCATGATGGCGGCAAACGTGCTGGACTCGGCGCACCTGCTGGCGCGGTCGTGCCATGTGTTCACGGACAACCTGCTCGATGGGCCTGAGGGCAATGGGGGGCTGACTCCTGATATTGAGCGGTGCAAGAGCCTGATCGAGGGCTCGCTGGCGATGTGTACGAGTCTGGTGCCCGTCATCGGCTACGACAAATCCGCGGCCCTCGCCAAGGACGCTTTCAAGGCCGGCAAGACCGTCCGCCAGCTTGCCTACGAAACCGTCGTCGGCACCAAGGACATGAGCGGCAAATCGATCACGCGCGAGGACATCGACACCTACCTGGACCCGTGGTCGATGACTCTGCCGGGGGGAGAGGGGAGCGGGGG
>CAYMWG010000046.1:0-14148 GCA_964393765.1 uncultured Phycisphaeraceae bacterium | reverse complement strand
CCTCGCCATCTACGGCGGCTTCGCGGGCAATGAGTCAGAGTTGTCGCAGCGCGACATCGCCGCGAACCCCACGATTCTCTCGGGCGACCTGAACGGCGATGACACCGGGGACCTCAACCGCGCAGACAACTCCACACACGTCGTGC
This sequence comes from uncultured Phycisphaeraceae bacterium, assembly GCA_964393765.1. GTDB lineage: Bacteria > Planctomycetota > Phycisphaerae > Phycisphaerales > UBA1924 > JAHBXL01. The sequence continues at coordinate 14,002 of CAYMWG010000046.1, read as the reverse complement.
TTGCTTCCGGCGTAGGCGCCACGGCCCGCTTGGACGGCTTCACGGTTACCGCCGGAGAATCAGACAATGACGCGGGTGGCTTGTTCATCACCGGAAGCGGGTCGCCATCCGTGAGCCGTTGCACTTTCCGCCTCAATAGCGCCATCAATGGCGGCGCGGTGGTGGTTCGCGTGACGTCTCCGGCGTTTCCTCGCTTTGAGCAATGCGTCTTCGACCGCAACATGGCTGGTGGCGCGGGCGGTGCTTTCCACCACTTCGGGCCGGGGATATCGGAGTTTCACGACAGCACTTTCGTGGATAACACCTCCGATGCTGGCGGAGCCGTTCATCTCAACGGTTCAGGATCAAGTGCTGCGACCTTCACCCGCTGCCAGTTCCTTCGCAACTCCGCCGCATCACTCGGTGGTGCGATCGACATGCGTGGCGGAGCGGTCGGCTCTTTCGTATCGTGCCTCTTCCTTGCCAACGCCGCTGACGGCTCTGCCGCTATCTACGCAAACAACTCCACCATCTCCATCGCTGGCTCGGCGTTCATCGGTAACACCGCGGGCTCAAGCTCCTCTGCCGTTGGTGTTCGGGGCGGTTCATCGGTTTCCATGACCAACTCCACCATCGCCTTCAACCGCTCCCTCGCGCCGATCGACGGCGCAATCTCAAATCTTGATTTCCTCGGAACTCAGTTCACTCTCTCGAACTGCATCCTCTGGGGCAACCGCCGCGGCGACTCGCTCAGTCAGGAGGGTCAGATCGCTACCGGCCCCTACTCCCTCTCCCACTGCATAGTGGAAGGTTGGAATGGTTCAGCTGGGGGAGTTGGCAACTCTGCCATCGATCCCCGCTTCCGCCGCATGCCCTCACCGGGCGCGGACAACGTGTGGGGCACCATTGACGACGACTACGGCGACCTGCGCGTGACGAACGGCTCGCCCGCGATCGACTCCGGCAACTCACTCGCCGTCCCCCTCGACGTTTACGACATCGACGGCGACGGCAACACCACCGAATCACTGCCGCTCGATCTTGACGGCCTCGCGCGATTTGTCGATGATCCGCTCGTTCCCAACACCGGCATCGGCAACCCGCCCGTTGACCGCGGCCCGTACGAGTTCGTTCCGCCCATCATCACCGCGCCCGGCGAGCGCCGCTGGGTCTCACCCTCCGGCGGCGACTTTGCCAGCCTCTTCAACTGGTTCCCCGCCGTTCCCGGCGCGCTCGACGATGCCGTGTTCGATATCCCCAGTGCCTACACGGTCAACTTCCCCCTCTCTCCTCCAGCACAAACCCGCACTGCCCGCGTTTCCCGCGGCGTTGTCGCCCTCGATCTCAACGGTTCCACGTTCAACATTTCCGCCGCTTCCGAGCCCGCGCTCATCGTCGGTGATCTGCCCGGGAATCCCGCCGCGCTGGTGATCACCGATGGCACCGTCGCGCCGTTTTCCGCGCGCATCGGCGCGGAGGCGGGCAGCCTCGGCTCGGTCACCGTGACCGGCAACACGGGTCGGCTCAGCATCGCTCAGGATGATCTCTCGGTCGGCTTCTTCGGCCAGGGCCACCTGACCATCACCGGCGGGGCCGATGTCGTCTCCCGCACCGCGGGCGTCGGCGATCAGCCCGGCTCGGGCGGCTCCTCCGTCGTGCTCACCGGACCCGGCTCGACGTGGAACATCCCGTTCTTCCTGGCCATCAACAACGGGTCGGTCAACGTTTCCGATCAGGCTGTGCTGAGCGCAGGCTTTGGCGTCTTCCTGTTCCAGAACGGCACGATCAGCGGCAACGGCACCATCAACGCGACGGTCGTCAACTTCGGCGACATCGCGCCCGGCAACTCGCCCGGCACGCTCACGATCAACGGTGCGTACAACCAGGTCGGCGTGATCCCGGAACTCGGAGCCAACTCCGGCAAACTGCGGTCGCAGGTCTCCGGCTCTCTTCCCGGCCAGTTCGACAAACTCATGGTCAACGGCCAGGCCACACTCGGCGGCGGCTTGTTCGTCGAGTTTATGGATGGCTACGTTCCCACCCCCAACGGGCAGGGCCAGTACCCCGCGATCGACCTCCTGCAATCCACCCAGCCGCTGGTCAACCGCTTCGATGTCGCCTTCTTCCCGTCGGTGCCGCCGGTGCAGGGCCAGAACCCCAAGTTTCTTCGCGCCATCTACCCCAACCGCGGCCCCGGCACGGTCCAACTCATCGTCGCCGACCTCGGCACCAACCCGGACTTTGATGATCCCGACAGTTACCAACTCGATGGCGGCCCGACCGCCGCGGACATCGGCGACCTCAACGGCGACGGCCTGCCCGACCTTGCCATCGCCCTGCCCGATGTCGCGGACCCGATCAACAACAACGGCGATGTCGTGGTGCTCTTCAACCTCGGCAACAACCCGATGGGCGACTGGCTGGGGTTCGGGGGCTTGACGCAGCAGGTCACTGTGGGCAAGAACCCCTCGGGCGTCGCCATCGGCGACTTCGACGGGATCAATGGGAATGATGTTGCGGCGACCAACATGAACTCCAACTCGGTGAGCATCCTGAGCCAGCAGGTGTCCAGCGGCACGTTCGTGAACGCGCTCACGGTGCCGGTGGGGAACGAGCCGACGGCGCTGGCGGCGTTCAACCTCGACCGGGTCGGCTTTGTCGATATCGCCGTGGCCAACGGCGCGGACAACACCGTGATGATGATGGCCAACACCACCGAGCCCGGGGGCGGCGGGGGCTTTGCCGTCATCACCACCGTGCCCACGGGTGTCCGGCCCGTGGCGGTTCGACCGTTCAATCCCGACAACGACAAGGACCTTGATGTCGCGACGGCCAACCAGGGCGGGAGTTCGATGAGCGTGATGCCCAACCAGGGCTTTGGCACGTTCGGCACGCCGCTGACCGTGAACGTGGGCGAGGAGCCGGTGGGGCTGGTGGCGGGCAGCCTGCTCGACCGCGACCCGCTGGACCGTCGGCAGGATTTGGTGGTCATCAACCGGGCGGGGGGATCGGTGAGCGTGGTGGTGAACACCACGCCCGAGGATGTTACCAACAACCTGTCCTTTGCGCCCGCTGTCGAGAGCGTGCTTGCGACCCAGAGTGAACTGGGGAGCCTGCCGCGGAGCGTGGCGATGGTGGACCTTGATGATGATGGCGACCTGGATGTGGCGGTTCTGGCGCGCGATCAGGAGGACACGGCCACGGCGGTGCGGCTGCTGCGCAACGACCTCAACGGCGGCGAGCAACTCGCGTTCGTGGAATCCGCCCAACTCGATGCGGGCCTTGGCCCGGTGGCGGTGCTGACGGGCGATGTCGATGCCGATGGCCGGCCCGATCTGATCACGGTCAACGGCGGGGGCCGCGGCCCGGGTGCGATGGGCACGGTGCAGGTTCTGCGGAACGCGCTGGCGGCGCTGGCCCCGCCCTGCCGGGCGGACTTTGACGGCAACGACCTGGTGCAGGTGCCCGACATCTTCGCGTTCCTCGGCGCGTGGTTCTCCCAGCAGCCCGCTGCGGACTTTGACGGCAACCCCGGCATCCAGGTGCCCGACATCTTCGCCTTCCTGGCCCTCTGGTTCGCGGGGTGCCCGTGACGGTCGGGCTGCCTCCCGGCGTACGCCCGATGCCCGAACCGCTTGTGGCGTGTAGACTTGTCGCTCCCCGGCAAACGGCGGCATGGGCATCGTGTTGATGCGCATCGCCGCGGCCTTGCGCGGGGCTTCCCAAGGAGCGAGCCCGCACAGTTTTCACGACTGCTCGAATCGCGCATGGACCCCACCAACCAGAACAACGCCGTGCCCGCCGCTGACTTTTACAGCGCCGAGGCTCCCGCCCCCACGCCCTCGATCCAGCCGGCCATGAAGCCGCCGGCCGCGCCCGAGATTTCCTCGGAAACATCGAGCGAGATTGATGAGGCAATGGCGGCGCTGGGGTTTGGCGACTTCGGCGGCGGCGGCGGCAAGCCCGCGCGCAAGGAGCGTGGGGGAGGGGGAGGCAAGCCCGTCGCCCGTCACGAGCGGACGATCATGCCCATCGGCGGACCCGAGAAGTCCAAGGTCCACGGCCCGCGGGTTGTGCAGGCCGGGCGCGAGCATCGCGCCGGCATGGTCGTGAGTGTCGGCCCGACCGACATCTTCCTTGAGTTTGGTCCCAAGGAACTGGGTGTTGCCCCGCGAGTGCAGTGGAAGGACGATGAACTGCCCGTCGTCGGCAGCGAGATACAGGTCGTGGTCGACAAGTTCGAGCCGACCGAGAGCCTGTTTGTCTGTTCGCGACCCGGCGCGGTGGTGAAGGCCGCGTGGGAGAGCATGGACGTCGGGCAGGTCGTCGAGGGGCGCGTGGTCGGCGTGAACAAGGGCGGGCTGGAACTCGAGGTGGGCGGCCATCGCGCGTTCATGCCCGCCAGCCAGGTCTCGCTGGACCGCATCCCAGACTTGTCGATGCTCATCGGCGAGAAGATGACCTGCCAGGTCTCGCAACTCGACAAGCGCGGGCGGGGCAACATCGTGCTCTCGCGGCGCGACCTTCTGCAGCAGGAGCGGGTGGCGAACGCCGCGAAACTCAAGGACACGCTGCAGGAAGGCCAGACGCTCGACGGCACGGTCCGCAAGATCATGCCCTTCGGCGCGTTCGTCGATGTCGGCGGCGTCGATGGGCTCGTGCATATCTCGGACCTGACATACGACCGCGTGGGCTTTGGCGAGGGCGCGATCGCCAAGCACATCAAGGAGGGACAGCAGGTCCGCGTCAAGATCCTCAAGATCGAGTGGGACGAGAGCGACCTGCGCAAGAGCCGCATCTCCTTGGGCATGAAGCAACTCGCGGCGGACCCGTTCCAGACCGCGGTGTCGGACATCAAGGAAGGCGCGGATGTAGGCGGACGCATCACCCGCCTGACCGAGTTCGGCGCGTTCGTCGAACTCGCCCCCGGCGTCGAGGGGCTGGTGCATGTGTCCGAGATCGCGTACCGGCGCATCGGCCACCCGCAGGACGTGCTCAAGCCCGACGAAGTGGTGCAGTGCCGCGTGCTGAAGATCGACCCGCAGACCCGCCGGATCTCGCTGAGCATCAAGGCGCTGCTCCCGTTGCCCGAGCCCGTGGGCGGTGGCGGCGGAAGTGGCGGCGGCGGCAATGCCGGAGGTGGTGGAGGCGGAAGCGGTCGCGGCGGGCGCAAGGGCGATCGCGGCGGCACGCCTCGCACCGAGGAAGAGATCCGTAAGGAAACGCCCGCGATGCGGAGGCTGCGGGCACAGGCCGCGCTCCGGTCCAAGACCAAGGAAATCCGAGGCGGGTTCTAGGGCAAGGCGAATAGTTCAGAGTTCGCACCTGCAAGACAGGCGATGCTCACCCGGGCGTCGCCACCTTCTTTGCGCTTTGAACTTTGAGATTTGCGATTTCGCTACCGTCCTGTACTCCCGAAGCCACCCGTGCCGCGCGCGGTCTCATCGAGTTCCGCAACCTCTGCCACCCGGGCGTGGGCGACGGGTGCAATCACCATCTGCGCGATCCGAAGGCCGTGCGTGATCACAAACGGCTCGTGGCCGAGGTTGATCATCGGGACCTTCAACTCACCGCGGTAATCCGCGTCGATGGTCCCCGGCGAGTTGGGCATGGTGACGCCGTGCTTTGTGGCCAGCCCCGAGCGGGGCCGGACCTGCGCCTCGAAGCCGGGCGGGATCGCGATCGCAAGGCCCGTCGGAACGAGCATGATGCCGCCGCTGCGAGTGATCGGTGTCAGGGTGATCGATTCGCCCTCGGGCAGGCACGCAGCCAAGTCCATGCCCGCGGCGTGCGCGGACTGATACGCGGGCAGGGCCGCGCGCGGATCGAGTTTGCGAACCCTGAGCGGAACAACAGCATTGGGGACGGGCGGTTTGGGAGGGTGGTGGTCCGGTGAACCCATGGCGCGAGCGTATCCCGCCCGCCGCGGCACGGTCAGCGGGAACTGACCCTGGCGCTTCCGACAACCACGCGAACCTCGCACCCGTGCAGATCCTGTGCTGAGGGGGGAGGCTCAGGCGGACGAGCATCTTGGTCCAGTTCCTTCTGGACTTCCTCGAAGCCGCGATCGAGTTGCTCGATCATCCGCCGCGTCGCGGCGACCGCACGATCGATCGAAGAACAGCCGGTGACGGATCGCATGGCGTCGAAGCGTTGCTCGCGCGCAAGTTGCTGGTCGCACTCGGCTTGCGCGCAAAGCAGAGAGGCCAGAAGTTGCTCGGCGTGCTTGCGCGTCGCCAGCATCTGAAGGACAACGCTTTGTCGTTGGGTGGACATTTCGTGTTGCTCCGGCCGTGACGTTCTCGGCTCTCTGACTCTCGATCCGGCCGTGCCTTTGTGCAGGACGAGTTTAGGGATGCCGCACCGGCGTGCGCGGACTCCCGAACGGATTCCGATCTGTTATCTCCGTCGCATCTCAGGCACATGACGTTGCAGAGCGCCGATCACGGAAGCGGGATCGAGGCTGTGCCGCAGCCCGTCGAGTTCGCTCAGCATTGCCGCCGCCGCCATGTCGGTGGGCGGCTCGGCACCGTCGCCCGCCCACGCACGGATGCCGGGATGCTCGGTTGGCCGCAGATGCTCGGTGGCATAGGCGAGTTCCTCGTGGACTTTCTCGCCGGGCCGAGCGCCGGTGAAGACAATGTCTATCGACGGGCCGACCGAAGCCGCGGATGAGGCGAGCCCAGGAGCAAGCCCGTGTGCTCGCACAAAGCGCTCGGCCAGGTCCACGATTCGGACCGGCTGACCCATGTCGAGGACGTACATTCCTGCGCGGCGGGTGGCATTGTGCGCAGGCGTTCCGTCGGGGTTGACCGTCGCCGATTGCAGCACCAGCGTTGCCGCCTCGTGGATAGTCATGAAGTAGCGCGTCATCCGCTTATCGGTCACCGTGATCGGCCCGCCCTCGGCGAGTTGGCTCGACCAGATGGTCAGCACGCTGCACGCCGACCCCAGCACGTTGCCGAACCGAACCATGCTCATGCGCGTAGCCATTGCCGGTCGCGAGGCCAGCCAGGAGATGTAGATTTCCGCCAGGCGCTTGGTCGCGCCCATCACACTCGACGGGTTCACTGCCTTGTCGGAGGAGATCATCACGAAGCGCTCGGCCCCGCACTCGGTCGCGGCATCAGCGATGGCCTTGGTGCCGAACAGGTTGTTCGTGAGCGCGTGCGCGGGGTGGTCCTCCATGAGCGGAACATGCTTGTGGGCCGCGCTGTGGAAGACCGCGTGCGGTCGCAGGCCGCCCAGCAGGCGGCGCGTTCCCTCGGCATCAACCACGTCGTGCAGCACGGCCCGGCGTGCAACGCCCGGGAACCGATGCGCGACCTGGCGATCGATCTCGAACAGGGCGTTCTCGCTGCGCTCCATGAGGACGAGCTGCTCCGGACCAAATCCGGCGCACAGACGGGCGAGTTCCGAGCCGATGCTGCCGCCCGCGCCGGTGATGAGCACGCGCTTGCCCGACAGGATCGCGCCCACAGCGGCGCGGTCGATGCTGTACGGCTCGCGCCCGATGAGTTTCGCCATGTCGATGGCGGGTGTGGACGCGAGCATCGCCGTGTCGGCCGGGCGTGCGTGCTCGCGGGTGAGCGTGGACGGCTCGCAGAGCAGGTCGCCAAGCGCGGGAACGGCGCGCTCGGTGATGCCGGCGAGGCGCAGCAACTCGCTTGCGCGAACGGCGGCCGCGTGATGCGCGGCGGGGAGGCACACGAGCGCGAGTCGGGGCCGGTAGCGGGCGAGGATCGCGGGCAGGTCGTTGATTGCTCCCAAGAGATCCGAAGTGCTCGGCGCTGGCTCCCGCGTCGCCCCCGCCGATACCAGCACACAGCCGGAGATCACCGGTGCATCCTCAGTCGCGTTGAGCACCGCGCGGAGTTGTGCGAGCGTTTCCGTCGTGCCGATGAGCAATACACCCGCACGGACGCGTCCGGGCAACGGAATGGGTTCCGTCGGCGGGGGAACCTGTACCGCCCGCCGGCGGGCGGGCGCGATATAGGGCACGGGCGAGGCGGGTGGGAACGAGGGCATCGGCTGCGTCGTCATGCGAACTCCGGTGAGTGGCGGCGTCCGTGCATCTCATCGGCATTTAGCCGCGACTCGGCGGAGCGGCACAGCGCGATCTCGAATCGGGAAGAGCCACGGCAGGATGGATATGTCACGACTTGACCCGTGCGGTTGATCGGTCTTTGCTCGTATTCTCATGCGGATCATCGCCGGCGAGTTCAGACACCGGAAACTCATCTCCCCGAAGGACGCGAGCACGACGCGCCCGATCCCCGACCGGGTGAAGGAATCGATCTTCAACATCCTGCGCGGGCACTTCGAGGGTGCCGGGATTCTCGATGCGTTCGCGGGCTCGGGCTCGATCGGCCTCGAGGCGCTCAGCCGCGGCGCGGCGTTCGTTTTGTTTGTCGAGCGCGACAAGGAGGCGGCGACGCTGCTTGAGCAGAACATCGAACTGCTTGGATGCGGGGACCGATGCGAGGTGCTGCGTGCCGATGCGCTCGGCCCAGCGACCCTTGGGCGTTGCCCGCGCCCCCTGCATCTGGCGTTCTTTGATCCGCCCTATCCACTCGTGACCGACCCGGCCGGATGGGACCGTGTGCGCGGCCAGGTTGCCCGCGTGGTGGACCTGCTCACGCCGACGGGCTTCGCCGCGTTGCGCACGCCTTGGCCGTTCTTGCAGGGCGTTGCCGAGCCCGAGCCGGCGCCTGAACTGTCGCGCCGCTCGCGCAAGCCGCACGCCCCGAAGGAGCGGCTGGGCAAACTTCGCCAGCAGGAATGGGTGCTCGGCGAGATCGACTCGGATGCGATCAACCCTGAGGCAATCGAGGCACAGACCGTGCGGGATGAGGCCGAGATCGCGGGGATCGAGGGCGGGGCAGAGGCCGCCGTGAAATCGTGGCCGGGCGACCTGACGATCGACGGGGTGGTGGGACCGGAAACACACCCCTACGGCAGCACGGCGATGCATCTCTACATGCGCAAGGCGGCCGGAGGATTTTGAATGGCGGACGATCCATGCAGCAAGTGAGCGCGGACCTCTATGCCGGACTCAATGACGCTCAGCGTCAGGCGGTGATGCACGGCGGTCGCGACCTGGAAACCTGCGACACTCGAACCGGTCCCCTGATCGTTCTTGCCGGTCCGGGCACGGGGAAAACGCGCGTCATCGTGCATCGGGTCGCTCGCATCCTGCAGGACGGTGCGGAGCCAGAATCCGTCCTCGCGGTCACCTTCACGAACAAGGCCGCAGCACAACTCCGTGAGCGGTTGGCCGGGCTGGTCGGCTCGGCCCGCGCTCGACGGGTGCGTGCGACGACGTTCCACGCCCTTGGCTTGTCGCTGGTGCGGCGGTTCGCGCCGGACCTTGGCCTGCCGGCCATCCGCGCTGATGCCGCCATACTGGACTCCGCCCAGCGCGTCCGCCTTGTCCGCGAGGCGATCAACGCGCAGGGCCTGTTTGCCTCGCGCCGGGCAGCCGGGCTTGATGCTCTGTGTGGGATCGTGCAAACAGGGATGCGAGCGCTCGCGAACCGCGCCATCGAGCCGGGGGCGTGCTCCGCTTTCATCGAGACCTGGCGTGACAGGATCGGCAGCGGGCACGATTCCACCGGTGCTCCAGTGGACGCCACCGAACTGCGGGCAGAGGCCGCGCGCCTTGAGGAGTTCCAGGACCTCACGCTCGCGTACGGCTGGTTCGCGGGAGAGTGCCGACGGCGCGGCTGGCTGGGCTACGAGGACCTGATCATGCTGCCTATCCGGCTGCTGCGTGAGGTCCCGAATGCCGCAGCCATCGTGCGAGCAGAGTTTCGTCACGCCCTTGTCGACGAGTTCCAGGATGTGAATGCCGGGCAGATCGAGTTGCTCCGCCAACTCTTTCCGCCCCATCCCGCGCCCGCGCCGGGCACGGACCCCCGGGGGCCGGACCTGTGCATCGTCGGCGATGACGACCAGGCGATCTATGGCTTCCGGGGCGCGGACGACAGGGCGTTCGCCCGCTTCGACCAACTCTGGCCCGGCTCGCGTCGCGTCCTGCTGACCGAGAACTACCGCAGCCAGCCCCCGGTCATCGCCGCGTGCAATCGGGTGATCGCGCTGGCCGATCAGCGCTTCGCCCCCGACAAGCGGGTCGCTCGTGCAGCAAGCCTCGCCTCATCACCGCTCCCGGTGGGCGCGGGTGCTGAGTGCATCGAACTCGCCACCGACAAGGAGGACGGCGCCGCCATCGCGACGGCGATCCTGCTCGACCGCGCTGCCGCGCCCCCGCCCTGCCGCCCGTGGGGTGCGTACGCGGTGGTCTGCCGCAGCAACGCGGACATCACACGCATCGTTTCGGACCTTGAACTCGAGGGCATCCCGGCCCGGGGCAGTTTCGGCGATTCCCTCAGCGCGGACCCGGGCGTTCAGGACGTCCTCGCGTGGATCACGCTTCTCGTCAATCCTCGCGAGAGTTGGCCCGTCCACCGAATATTGTCCCGCCCCCCGCTCGCCGCGCAGCCCCTGGCCGCCATGGAATATGCAAAGCGCTTCCGGGCCGACAGGCACCTGCTTGGCGACGATGACATCGCACCCTCGTACCTCGCATGGCTTACCGAAGCGGCCGCGGCGGACGAGGCTATTGGCCCCGCCGTGCAGCGACTCTCGGCCCTGCACCGCAGGCTCCTCCAGGTCGCATCATCCTCCAGCGCGCCCGAGGCCATCGAGCAGACCATCGTGCTCACTGATGCCGCGCACGCCGATCTGCTGCCCGCCCGGCAGCGGGCGCTCCGCATCTCCGCCCTGCTGGCGCTGGTGCGGCTGGCGCGTGTCTCGCACTCAAGGCTCGATCAGCCCGGTGACCTGCGCGAGTTCTGGCGCTACTGGCAGGACCTTGATGACGATGACCGCTCCCTCCGCCAAGTCGGCAATCTTGAAGAGCGCACCGAGAACGATGATGGCGCGGGCGATGAAGAGTCGTCCCTCAGCCCCGCCGTCACGGTGATCTCCGCGCACAAGGCCAAGGGACTCGAGTGGGACACGGTCTTCGTTCCGCGCGTCACGCCCTCGCACGGCTACGGCAGGAGCGGCAGGAGCGAGCCGTGCCCACTCCCGCCGGGTTTGCTCGGGGACGATGCGGCCGCGGCCGCCGCGCGCCAGCCGTCCGAGGAGCGGCGGATCTTCTACGTTGCCTGCACCCGTGCCGAGCGCCGGCTGGTGCTGCTCTCAAAGAAGAACAAGGGCCGGAGCAAGTCCAAGCACTTCTTCGAGGAGTTCACACGCGAGCCCGAGGGGCAGAGTCTTGTCCGCGTGCGGGAGGTCGCGGACCTGAGGCGCGAGGCCGCGGGCGTGCTGGGCATTGATGAGCCCGGCGGCTCCACCGATCCTGGTTGGGGCGAACTCGGCGGGGATGCGCTCGACCGGGCGCGCCTGTCGGTGCGGCTCGCCGCGGCCGAGGCGCTTGAGTTCGCGGATCGGCCCGATGCCGGGCAGTGCGGGGTCGATGCGGCGGCCGCCCGGCTCCGCTCCGCCGCCGCGCGCCTCGCGATCGTCTCGCACATCGGGAGGCACCGAGCCGCGCCGGAGTGGATCAGCGGCGACCGCGCGCTCGAGCAGTTCGCGGCCACGCTGGTGTCAATCTCCAAGCGCGACCACACGCCCGTCGCCCTGACCCAGCATCCCCCGCTCAAGCTGAGTTACACTGCTATCGATGCCTATACGCGCTGCCCCGCGTGCTACTGGATGCGCTTCATCAAGGGACTGCCCGAGACGGAGCGCAGCGTCACGGTGCTGGGCCAGGTGGTCCACCGAGCGCTCGAGCGTTTCTATAAGGCGGTGCGCGAAGCGGAGGGCGCAGGGCGCGAGGCGCCCACCGTCCAGACGCTGCTCCGATGGGGAAAGGAGGAGTTCGTCGCCGCGGCGAAGGCGGGCAAAGAGCCGGACCGGAAGGAACTCGACCAATCGCTGGCGCAACTCACGCTCGCCTATGAGAAGTTGCACGACCCGGCCGCGCAGGTGCTGGAGATCGAACCCCGCATCCTCTGGGAGTACGAGTGTGCGGGCGCCGATGGCGGGGCGGCGACCCTGCACCGCTTCGAGGCCCGGGTCGATCGCATCGATCAGGTCACGCTGGAGGACGGGCGGGCCGGGTTCCGCCTCATCGACTACAAGTCCGGGCAATCGTGGAAGAGCCTGTTGACTCCCGAGGCCGACAACCTGCAGTTCGGTATCTATGCCCTCGCCCTCCCCCACATCATCCCCGGGATCGACTTGCAGGATGTGACGGCCGAATACTGGCTCCTCTCGACCGGGCAGCGGGGAGCGATCCCCATGTCCTCCCTGCGCCTCGACAAGGTTCAGGCCAAGATCAACAAGGCGGTCTGCGGCATTCTGGCCGGGGAGTTCGACCCCGCGTCGGCATGTGAGGGCGATTGCCGCCTTTTGGCACCTCACCCGCCGGGCGGATAACCCTTTCCATCTTGCCGCTGGCCGGGGCGCACGCGCAACCGCCGCGCGAAGTCCCATCAACATGCCATGGCCCTGCAACCCTTTGCCGCAGGGGGGATAGAACCGATCGAAGAGCATGGCCTACCCCATCCCACAATGGCTCATCACCGTCTTCCTCGCCGCCGGGCCGCTGGCAGCGGTACCGGCCGCGCCCGGATCGCGTCAACCGCAAGAGAATGTCCGGGCGGCGGCAGACCGTGGCGGGGCAGAGGTCGTCGAGATGCAGGCGTTCAGGCGCAGCGGGGTTGTTTCCGCCTGGCTGAGCAACGGCATCCGTGTCCACCATCGGCGGATGGACGCCCCTCCGGGGCACGTCGAGGTGGTCATCAGTTTCGCGGGCAGCGAACTCCTGGAGTGCCCCGACACCCGCGGCCTGTCGTTGCTCTCGGCCGCGTTCCTCGATCACCCTGTTGGCAACGAACTCTCGGCCGCCGAGGGTGAGCGTCGGCTGCGGGGGCGCGATGTTCACATCGAGGGCGGTGTAATGCCCGATGCGCTGTCCGTGCGCATCTGGGGTTCCGCCGCGGATATCCGCGCGGCTGTCGATGTGACCGCGTCCGCGCTACGCGCGCCGCATCTGACCGACGAGTCGCTCGCCGTCGCGCGCCTCAACGCGTGCAAGGCGGTCGAGCGCACGCACGCTGATCCGCGCTGGTCGGTCACCGAGCCGTTGCTCGACCTGATGACGCCTCGCGGCGAGTGCCGGACCAAACTTGCCTGCACCGAGCGTCTTGCGCAGTACACGCCCGATCAAGTCAAGTCCTGGATAGTCCGGCACTCCGGCAGCGAGACGGTTGAAGGTCGGCCCTGCGAGGTCGCGATCGTCGGCGACATCGAGTTGACCGATGCACTCCGCATGGCCTCGCAGGTCTTCGGAGTATTCCCGGCGCGCCCCCGCGCCGCCCCGGGCGCGCTCGCCGACCGCCGGTGCGTCGCCAAGCCGGCCGGCCCTTTCATCCGGGATGTCGCCTGCAACGCCGCGACGCGGGCGGAAGAGACCCATGTGCTCGCGGGGTTCCTCTCCCCGGACCCCTGCGAGGTGCAGGAAGTTCGACGGCTCCGGGCGGGCGCGCGGGTGCTGTCGAACCGGCTTGAAAGCCGCCTCCGCGAACTCAAACTCGGCGGCGACCCGCACGTCAGTTGGACCTACCTGCCCAGCCCGTTCGCGGGCATGTCCGTCACGGTTGTCTCCGCGAGAGTCATCCCCGGCGATGCCGAGCCGGTGAAGCAGATCATGCAGGCATCGATGTGTGAACTCATGGACCAGGGACTGCACGCCGACGAACTCGCACGGTCCACCGAGATGCTCGCACGCGTCGCCGCGGCATACGAACGAGATCCGCGCTACTGGGCGGCGATCCTTGCCCGCAGCACGAGCGCAGGCCTCGATCCGGAACTGGTTGCCGAGGGCGCGATGTTCTATCGCGCCCTCAAGCCCGATGAGGTGCTCGCGGCCATGCGACGCGCGTGTACCCTTGAGAATCGCCTCGACCTTGTCGTCCGCCCAGGTCCGCAAGCAGCTGAGTGAGACTATTTC
>CAYMWG010000045.1:0-14149 GCA_964393765.1 uncultured Phycisphaeraceae bacterium | reverse complement strand
GTTCTGGGGTCGGCGCCGTGGGTGGTTCCGACCGCGAGCGAGGACACGCTGTTTGACCGTCTCGTGCGCGAGACCTCGATGATCCTCTTCTACGACCGAATGAACGAGGCGCTCGCGCGGGGCGAGGTCGGCGCGGACCATGACTGGGGCTTCCGGCACGCCTGGACGCTCAATCTCAGTTTGCCGCGGGCGGAGTTTGAGCGTGCAGGTGGCTTTGACGAACGCCTCACCTTTGCGTGCTACGAGGACCTGGAGTTTGCGCGGCGGGTTCATGCGAGTGCGAACGCAGAAGGGCGCGTGCCCGTGCTGTATCGCCCCGCCTGCATCGCCCACCACGACCACCGCGTCACGCCCGAATCGTATCTGACGCGCGAGAAAATGATGGGCGTGGCCGCGCTCCAACTCGCCGCCGCCGCGCCCGACTGCGCCCGCGACATCTTCGGGCGCGACATCACCAGTTCCGAGGAACTGGATTACAGCCGCGAGTTTGTCCGGCGCGAGCAGCCGCTGGCCGACCGGCTGGCCAAGTCGTTCGCGGCCACGGCGACGATCCCCGGCACAAGCATCGACGGTCCGCAGGCACCGATGATCCTCCGCACGCTCTACGAGCACCACCTGTTGCTCAAGCGATGGGCATGGCGGCAGGGGCTGTGCGAGGCGCTTGACCGTTAGACAGATGCGGCTTGAGGGTTGTGCATCGAAGGATTCGATCTTGCGTGGAGCCGAAGTCGCCCTCGCCCCAACGGGCAACGCCGTGAACCGAGAATCGAACGGAGTGGCTGAAGCGAGGTTTGAAAGAAGCCTATTGAAACGGGCTGGGGCAAGAACAACTCTCACTTCAAGGAGCGTTGGCGGACTGTGACCACCGCTGAAGCGGTGGCCTACAAGCGAGCAAGGCCGCTGAAGCGGCCTCAAACGCAAAAGATCATCCTTCAGTTCACGGCGCTTGCCCTGCGGGGCCAAAGCGGCAGGATCGCTCGTGTCCGTCCGGATTCGCATCATTGCGGGTTGCTGCTGCGTTGCTTTGCTGCTTTGCTGGTTACTTTTTCCCAGAACCTCGCCCAGTTGTTCCACGCAAAGCCCGCCACCTCTTCGTCGCTCCATCCGCGGGCCGCGAGGGCATCGGTCAGCAAGGCAAAGTCGCGTGGCCGGTTGATCCCATCGGGCAGCGCGAGCGCGGAGAACCCGCCATCTGCATCGCTGCCCAGCCCGACGTGAATGCGCGAGCCAGCGAGGTCGCACACGCGCTCGATGTGGGCGATGGCCTCGGCGATGGTCGCGCGCCCTTCCTTGCCCGCCGGGCGCAGGAACTTGCTGAACAGGTTCAGCCCGATCACGCCTCCTCTCGCCACGACCGCCTTGATCTGCTCGTCTTTCAAGTGGCGCTGGTTTGTCCCGGTCGGGTCCACGATCGCTCGGCAGTTGGAGTGCGATGCGATGATCCGCCGGTCGGTCAGTTCGAGCAGTTCCGCAAACGCACGATCGCTCAGGTGCGAGGCGTCATGCACGATCCCGAGGCGGTCCATCTCTCGCACGAGCGCCCGCCCGAGGTCGCTAATCCCCGTATCGGTGGTGTTCCCGCCCGCGTAGCGTGAAGACTTCGCCCACGCCATCCCCACCGCGCACACACCATTCCTCTTCCACCACGCGAGGTCATCGGGCGAGCGGATCGGGTCCGCGTTCTCGACCAGCACGCCGATGTGCAGCGGCGGATTGCTTCCGCCCGTGAGCCTCGCAACCCGCTTCTCCAAGGGCGGCGGTACGACCGTGGCGACACCCATTCCGCCTCGAATCTCGCCGATCCCCGGCTCGGCGCGCAGGCAGCGCGGCAGGTCGATCGACACTCTCCCGAGATCGCACCAGGTCAGGTAGGCCTCGATCTGCGCGCGACCTACCGCCGCGGCGCGCTCAAAGTCTCCGGCCGGATACCCCACGGCATCGTCGCCATCGGGCTCGCTGAACACGGTCGCGAGCGCGAAGCGGACGTTCCCCGCAGCGAGTTCGGGCAGTGTCACGCTGGCGGGCGCAAAAGGCCCGATGTGCGCGGTATCGGCAGGGAGTGGCGCGAGCATGTCCCGCCGGTTGAGCGCCAGGCAGGCGAGGTCGAGGTGGGCGTCGAACCAGATGGGTTGGGTGGGCACGGGGTCTTTCGAAAGGTGATGAGGTGACTCGCGCTCGTTGAGCGGATCATCACCGTTCGATCCTGCTCATACCAAATCCGGCTGATTGTTGCGATTTTCGATGGAAGATGATTCACCGCACGACGCGCGGTGGACGCAGAGAACATGACTCAGAACCGGAGGCCAAGATGCGTCCGATTGATCTTTGAATGCTGGGGTTGTCCGCGCTGTTGAAACCATCTCCGGCTGTCGAGGGAGGAAGGAGCGACCTCCGCGATCTCTGCGCCTCGTGCGGTGATAGTCCTCTCCCCCAACGCGCAGAAGTCACACCGAGTCCATATCACATCATCGCACGATCACTTCATCACAACATCATCAAGTCATTTCAATTGGCTGACGAACTCTCCAAGCCGCGCCATGCCCTTGCGGATCTGTTCCTCCGAGCACGCGAAACTGATGCGGATGTGGCGACCCCCGCACCCGCCAAAGTCCTCGCCCGGCACGCACGCGACGCGGTGTGACACCAGCAGCGATTCGCAGAAGTCCAGGGCCGAGGCGATGGCGCGCCCATCAGGACCGGACTTGCCGAAATGCGCGGAGACATCCGGGAAGAGGTAGAACGCGCCAGTCGGCCGCGCGGCCTTCAGCCCGGGGATTTTCTGCGAGAGCCCGAAGATCTGTTCCGCACGCCGTGCAAAGGCCTGACGCATCTGCTCGACTTCCGCGCCGCACTCGCGCAGCGCGACACCGATCGCCGGATAGACAAACGACGTGATGTTCGTCGTCATCTGCCCCTGGAGCGTGGCCATCGCCTTCACGAACTTCAAGCCCCAAGCACCGCTCGTGGTGGTGTACCCGATGCGCCAGCCCGTCATCGCGAACGCCTTGGACAGGCCGTTCACGGTGATGACACGCTCGGCGATCTCGGGGATAGAGCCGATCGAGAAGTGGGGGATGCCTCCGTAGGCGATCTTCTCGTAGATTTCGTCCGACACGACCACAAGGTCGGGGGCCACCGTGCGCGCCGCTTCGGCGATGACCGCGCCGAGTCCGCGAAGTTCCGCCTCGGAGTACATCGTGCCGCAGGGGTTGGACGGCGAGTTGAGCATCACCACGCGCGTGCGGGCATTGATGGCCGCGCGAAGTTCCGCCGGGTTCATCTTGAACGAGGTATCAAGGGTCGTGGGCACCTCGACGACGCGTCCGCCCGCCAGTTCGGCCAGCGGCGCGTAGGACACCCACGCCGGCACGGGCAGCACCATTTCGCCCGGGGCAGAGCCCGCGTCGGGCTGGTCGAAAAGGCACTGATAGATGACATAGAGCGCGTGCTTGCCGCCCGCGGAAATGCCCACATGCTCCGGCGTCACCCCCGGGATGCCGTTCTCTCGCGTGACTTTCGCGGCGATGGCGGCGCGGGTCTCGGGGTCGCCCATCGTCGGCATGTACTTGGTCTGGCCGGCGAGCAGGGCGTCGATGGCCGCCTGCTTGATCGTCAGGGGCGTATCGAAGTCCGGCTCGCCCGCGGCGAAACTCAGGACATCGACGCCCTGCCGCGCGAGATCCTTCGCGCGGTTCATCACCGCGATCGTGGCCGATGGCTTGAGCGTGCTCACCCTGCGGGACAGTCTCATTGTGTGAGCATATCGGGCGAGACCGGACATTGCTTCCGCCCGGACTGCCGGAAGTTGGCGAGGTCTTGACGGTTGGCACCATCGTGTCCGCGCTCGATGCAATAGAGTTCCTGCTTGCCAGGCCGCGTGCGAGGGTTCCGGACCATGATCGACCGCCGACATTTTTTGCAGCGAGCTGTCGCGTTCGGCGTGGGCTTCGCGGGCCTGCGGGTCGGATTGGCAACCGCTGGGCCTTCGGGGCTGCGGGATCTCGCAGCCGGCGGGGTCGGCGGGTTTGGGCCGCTGGTCAGAGACCCCGCGGGGCTGCTCGACCTGCCCAAGGGGTTCTCGTACCAGGTGCTTGCGCGGTACGGCGATGAGATGGACGACGGGCTGATGGTGCCGGGCAAGCAGGACGCGATGGCCGCGTTTCCGCGTGCGGACGGCACGACCGCACTGGCGGTGAACCACGAGGTTGAGATCCCGGCGCATGGACCGCTGGGCGCGTTCGGGCCGCGGGATGAACGCCTCAACCGGTTGCCCGTCGAAGCGCACTACGACCGCGGCGTCCGCGCCCGCGCCGGGTGCAGCACGATTGTGTACGACACGAAGTCGAGGTCGGTGCGCAGGCGGTCGATGGCGCTCGCCGGCACCGTCCGCAACTGCGCGGGGGGCGCGACACCGTGGAACACCTGGCTATCGTGCGAGGAGTGCTTTGACTCGAAGGGCGAGGGATTCGAGCAGGACCATGGATATGTCTTTGAATGCAGACCGCTTGATGACACACCGCTGCTGAATCCCAGGCCGATCCGCGCCATGGGCCGCTTCAACCATGAGGCGGTCGCCGTTGATCCGGTCTCCGGCGTCGTGTACCTCACCGAGGATCGCTCCGACGGTTTACTGTACAGGTACATCCCGGCGGATCGCGCGGACCTGCACGAGGGCGGCAGACTTCAGGCCTTGGCGATCAAGGGGCGCAAAGGAATCTCAACGCGAAACTGGGAGGACAGCGCCCCTATCGCCGTGGGGGCCCGCTTGCAGGTTGAGTGGGTGGATGTTGACAACGTGGACAGCCGGGTAGATGACCTTCGTTACCGCGGGCGCGAGCGCGGGGCGGCGCTCTTCGCGCGCGGGGAGGGCATGTGGTACGGGATCGGACCCGGCGCGCGGGCCGACTCGGCGCGTTCCACTGCGCGCGTGTACTTCGCCTGCACGAACGGCGGAATGGCGCGGCTGGGCCAGTTGTGGCGGTACCTCCCAAGCCCGTACGAGGGGACCAAGGCCGAGAGCAAGGACGGGGGCCTGCTGGAACTGTTTCTGGAGTCCAGTGATTCCAAGGCGATTGCAAACGCCGACAACCTTTCGGTCACGCCGTGGGGCTCGCTCGTTGTGTGCGAGGACAACGAATCGGAACATCAGCGATTGCTGGTGGTTGCGAGTGACGGCACGATGTCGTCGTTCGCACGCAACGCCCTGAACGCCTCCGAGTTTGCCGGCTCGTGCTTCTCGCCCGATGCCTCGACCATGTTTCTGAACATTCAGAACCCCGGCATCACGCTGGCTGTCCACGGCCCGTGGCGGTAGTTCCACGTGGAGCGGAGTCTGTTAGGTAACTCCCGCAGCGTACATCGGAGCGGTTTCCTTGAAGTCCGTGCCGCTGTACGCCTATCCTTGGCCTCAACGGCTCCCACCACGGCAAGAGGCAATGAGCAGCACATGAACGAGGCCCAGTTCCGCTCCGATACAGTCCAGGCGAATCGTCGGCACGACACGGATTCGGGCTCGCCCGAGGTCCAGATTTCGCTTCTGACCAACGACATCAACTTTCTTTCGCAGCACCTGCAGGCTCATCGCAAGGACAACAGTTCAAGGCGAGGCTTGACGCTCAAGGTCGCGCGCCGCAATCGGCTTCTGAAGTATCTGTCCCGCGCCGACAAGGATGGCTACACCTCCTTGATCGCCCGTCTGGGCCTCCGCAAGTGATCACGGGGCCCCCCGTGAGAGCGGGGGGCCTGTCGTTTCCGGCCCGCGAAGGGTCAGGCGTTTTCCGGGATGTGGGCCCTTCGCGCCCCGGGCGTCTGCGAAAAAAACAGTTGAAGGGCAGGGGCGGGGGGAGAGTCGGCCACGGCCTGGGTGGCAGTGGGCACACGGCAGTCGATGACTGCCCGGTGCCTTCTGCCACCGCACAGGGAGTCGGGCCGGCGGGTCAAGCCGAGGGTCCGCGACCAAAGCCTTTTTCAGGCTGCCCGCGCGCGGGCTTCAGGCGCAAGCCGAAGTCTGGAGACAGAACACATGGCAGTTGTCAGAGTTGAGCGTGAGATCGCCGGTCGCACATTGGTGCTCGAGACCGGCAAGATTGCGAAGTTGTGCGACGCCGCGGTTATGGCGTACTACGGGGGGAGCAGCGTGCTGGCGACCGTCGTGCGTGCCAAGCCGCGCGAGGGTATCGACTTCTTCCCCCTGACCGTTGACTATCGCGAGAAGGCGTCCGCTGCGGGCAAGTTCCCCGGCGGCTTCCGCAAGCGCGAGGGCGCGCCCAACGAGAAGGAAATCCTGACGATGCGGATGATCGATCGCCCGATCCGTCCGCTCTTCCCTGATGGGTTCATCGACGAGATCCAGATCCAGGTCTGGGTGATGTCGCACGACGGCGAGAACGACACGGACGTGCTCGCGGGCACCGCCGCCGCCGCGGCTCTGGCGCTGTCTGACGCGCCCTACGACGGCCCGACGGCGACCATCCGCGTCGGGCGCGTTGTGACGGACGACGGCCTGCGCTACGTCGTCAACCCGACCGTTACGCAACTGGATTACTCCGACCTTGATATGGTGCTCGCGGGCCACAAGGACGGCGTGAACATGATCGAGGTGGGCGCTGCCGAGGTCGACGAGAAGGGCGTGTACGACGCCATCGAGTTCGGCATCGAGCACGGCATCAAGCCCACCCTGGCGATGATCGACGAACTGGTGCGAAAGGCGGGCAAGCCCAAGCGTGCCGGCGAACCGACCTTGCCCGCCCCCGAGGTGACCGAGGCGGTGCGCAAGGCGGTCGAGCGCGACCTGACCGAGGCCCGCCGCATCAATGGCAAGCAGGCCAGGGCCGAGCGCGTCGACGCGCTCCGCAAGGCGATGATGGAGCAGCACTTTCAACTCAAGACCACGGGCACCTACGAGGATTTCCTCGTCTCGCAGAAGCGGCATGTGGGCGCGAAGGAAGCGTACAAGCGGCTCGAGGAGAAGATCACACGCCGATTGATCGTCGAGAGCGGCGCTCGCGCTGACGGGCGCGGCCCCAGGCAGATCCGCACGATTACCTCCGAGGTCGGGGTGTTCGCCCGGACGCACGGCTCATCGCTCTTCCAACGCGGCGAGACGCAGTCGCTCTGCTCGGTCACGCTGGGAACCGGCAAGGACGAGCAGATCATCGACGGCCTGCTGCCCGAGTACTCCAAGAAGTTCACGCTCCATTACAACTTCCCGCCCTTCTCGACAGGCGAGGCCAAGCGCATCACCGGCCCGGGTCGGCGCGAGATCGGCCACGGCGCGTTGGCGGAGCGGTCGCTGCTGGGCGTGCTGCCGTCCCCGGAGGAGTTCCCGTACACCATCCGCGTGGTCTCTGACATCACCGAGTCCAACGGCAGTTCGTCGATGGCCTCGGTCTGCGGCGGGTGCCTGGCCCTGATGGACGCGGGCGTGCCGATCAAGGGTACGGTTGCGGGTATCTCGATCGGGCGCTTCACCGACGATAACGACGCCAACGAACTCTTCGTCACCGACATCATCGGCGAGGAGGACTTCTTTGGCGATATGGACTTCAAGGTCGCCGGGACGCGCGAGGGGATCACCGGGATCCAACTCGACCTCAAGGCCCGGGGACTGACGCTCTCTCAGATCGGACCGATCTTCGAGCAGGCCCGCATCGGGCGGCTCGAAATCATTGCCCTGATGGAAAAAACGCTGCCCGCCCCGCGAGCGGAGATCAGCAAACTTGCCCCCCGACTCGTCACGCTGCACATCAACCCCGAGAAGATCGGCAAGTTGATCGGACCCGGCGGCAAGATGATCCGCGGCCTGCAGGACAAGTACGGCGTGACCATCGACGTCGAGGACGACGGCACGGTGATGATCGCCGCGCCAAACGGCGATGCGATCGACGCGGCCCGATCCGAGATCGAGGCCCTGTGTGAGGAGATCAAGGTCGGGACGATCTACACCGGCAAGGTGGTCTCGACCAAGGACTTCGGCGCGTTCGTGGAACTCGCCCCCGGCACTGACGGCATGTGCCACATCTCGGAACTGGCCGAGGGGTTCGTCAAGAACGTGAGCGATGTGGTCAAGATTGGGGACGTGATCAAGGTCAAGGTGATCCTGGTGGACGACCAGGGCCGCATCAAACTGAGCCGCAAGGCGGCGATGGCGGGCGAGCCGGTGCAGGCGGGCTAACAGCCTGGAAACAAGTATACACTTTCGCACAAGTCCATGCTTTGCATGGACTTGTGTCTTTTTTTGGATGCCGCGAGCGTTGTCGGGTTCAACCGGTGCCGGAGGCTGGCGGTCAAGTTATGCACATCTTTAGACCTCCGTCCTTTGCGGAAACATGAAGAGTTGGTAATCTGGCGGCGGTTCGTCACGACTTGATTGTGCGAGGGCGGCTTCGCTGGTTCCAACTACTGAGGTCTTCGTGTCAGTGCAAATGCGGGTGCTGGAGCGGCGGCGCCAACGTGTTGCAGACCTGCACGCGGTGGTCGTAGTCTGTAGTCGGGGCGTCTGCCCCGCCCATCCCCATCGCGCTGACGCGGCTGCCGCTTCGCCCCCTGTGGCTTGCGCGGCGAGGTCAAGCGGGTTCCCCCATGTCTGAAGACAGCGCGAAACAGATCATCGACGTCCAGGGTGCCGTCAAATGGTTTGATCCCAAAAAAGGGTTTGGCTTCATCGTCGGACCCGAGGGGCAGGACGTCTTTGTCCACTACTCCAAGATCAACGGCGAGGGTTTCCGTGTACTGGAGGACGGAGCCGCGGTCTCGTATGACGCGGAGTTGACGGATCGCGGATGGCACGCCACGCGCGTTGTCCGAATGGACCCGGAGCCGCTGGAAGTCACCATCCCTGCGAAGAAAACGTACACGCGCTCGCCGCGGCGATGAGCGGGACGGAGTTTGGCTCTGCTCATCGAAGTCCGTCAAGTTTTTTCGCCTCGATCCGAATCGGGTTCACCGCGGAGACGCGGAGGACGCAGAAAAAAGTTCAGATTTCGAGGCCCATAGGCATCAGTTTGATCTCTGAGCACCGGGTTGTCCGGGTACATGAAGGCCATCGCCGGGGCGAAGTGGATCAAGGACTGCCTCCGCGGTCTCTGCGCCTCGTGCGGTGACAATCCGCGGGTGGGACACGCAAAGCGAGCACGGAATCCGCTTCACTTGAACCCGTGCTCGGCGCGATCTTGCCGCTGCTTGTTCCACATCAGCAGCGCGGGCGGGTGATCCTTGGCGAGTTTGACGAGTTGGCTGGCCGAGCAAGCGAGCCGGAGGCCGGCGCGGCGCGGGTCCCAGTTGCCGGCGGCGATCACATCGAGCGCCTCCGCGAGGAGCGACGGATAGTCCTCGTGCTCGGGGTTGCAGACGATGCGCTGCTTGCGCACGCGGCTTCGCCAGAGCAGGGACCCGATCTCGCCGATGGGCGCGGGCGTGCGTGTCAAGACCGCGAGGCTCAGGCGCAGGCGACGGAGCGCGACACCCTTATTCTCGCCCTGGCTCCGCCGTTCGCCCGCGTGCGCCATGAGCCCCGTGGGAATGTGCGTCAGTTCAACAAGCGTCTCGACCTTGTTGCGGTTCTGCCCTCCCGGGCCGCCGGAGCGGCCGGTGCTGATGGTGCATTGGCGCAGGAGGGCCTCATCGGCCAGGCATGCGGGGTGTGGCCAGCGCTCGATCACGGTCATGGGCAAGCGACCCCCGAAGCGACGGACGGCGAGGCAGTGAACGACAGTTCGTCGCCGATCCACTCGCGTTCCGCAAGAAGGCTGTAGCCCAGCGCCGCGATCATCGCCCCGTTGTCGAGGCAGAACTCCATGGCGGGGAGCCGCACGTCGATCCCGCGCTCGGAACCCTGCACTACGAGTGCCGCTCGAAGAGCCGAGTTTGCGCTCACGCCCCCGCCCACCAGCAGCGTGCGTCGATCGGGGTAGCGGTCCATCGCCCTGCCAAGTTTGAGGATCACCGCTTCCACGGCGGCGTGCTGGAATGTCGCGGCCACCTCTGGGGCGGTCATGGTGGGGCCGTGCGGGAGATCGCCGCGGGCCTGCCTGCGGGCGCGAGCGGTGTCGCTCTCGGGCACGCCGCGGAAGGCGTAGAGAGCGGCGGTCTTCAGACCGGAGAAGGAAAAGTCCAGCGAGTCCGGGGCGATCCGGGCGACCGGGAACCCGGGCTTGCAGGCGCGCGCGGTCTGCGCGAGCCGGTCAACCTCCGGTCCGCCGGGGAAGCCGAGGCCCAGGATCGCCGCGACTTTGTCGTACGCCTCGCCGATGGCGTCATCGATAGTCCCGCCGATGCGATGGGAATGCGCGGGGCCGTCGCAGAGATACATCGCCGAGTGCCCGCCGCTGACTACGAGTCCCATCGCGGGCCAAACGGGCGGCGGCGGGACGTGTCCGGAGCGGCCGATCCACCCGCCCGCCAGGTGCGCCTGCACATGGTCAACCCCGATGCAGGGAACTTCGAGCGCGTACGCAAGAGCCTTGGCCGCGGCAACGCCGACGAGCAGAGAGCCGATCAGCCCGGGGCGATTGCCGACCGCGACGGCGTGCAGTTGGTCTCGTTGGACACCTGCCTCGTCGAGAGCGTGCCGGATCACCGGAAGGATGCGCTCGGCGTGAGCACGGCTGGCGATCTCCGGCACCACGCCGCGGTACTCTGCGTGGAGATCGTTCTGCGAGGCGATGACGTTCGAGAGCACCTCGCGCCCGCCCCGAACGACCGCCGCAGCGGTTTCATCGCAGGAGGCCTCGATCCCAAGGACGAGGCGTTCTGGTCTTTGATCAGCCACCGGCGGGAGTCTCGCTCGGAGAAGCGGCCTGGCCGGGCTTCACGTCCGGCGACACGTCGGCTTGGAGGAGCCATCGCTCAAGATCCTCGCCGGTGATCTTCATGCTCGACACGATGTTCCCTGACGCGTCCTTGATCTCGAGTTGACCGTTGGTGATTTTGGTGTCATCGGGCCAGAGGTCCAGAAGGCGGGGCTTTTCCTTCCCGGTAGCAGCGGCAACTTCAAGGGCGTCGATCCGCTTGTCGATGCGGGCGAACTCCAGGCCGAGGCGTTCGCGGGTCCGCTCGAGGTTGCGGAGTTCGGTGACGGCGATCTGTGCGTGGGCGTCCTTTATCTCGCTCACCGGCTTCCACTCGCCCGTGTCCATCCGCCCTTGCAGGGCGCGGAGCGCTGCGCCGAGTTGCGTGTCGCGGGCCTCCGAAACGATCCAGTCCGGGTTGGCCCAGTCCTGATCGGGCACGGCCACGACGGCTTCCTTGGTGTCGGCACGCACGGCATCGAACTCGCGACGCCGCAGGAATCGGGCGAGCGTCTCGCCGTCCTCCACGGGCACATAGAAGCCCGGCGACGGATCGACGCCCCAGGTCGAGGATTCATCTTCGCGTTGGATGAGGCGACCAGAAGGAAGATAGTACTTTTGGGTGGTGAACTTCAGCCGGGCGTTCTTCTGTCGCGGCAGGCCGATCACGGTCTGCACCAGGCCCTTGCCGAAGGTGCGCGTGCCGATCACGATACCGGCCTTGTGATCCTGCAGAGCGCCGGCGACGATCTCGCTGGCGGAAGCAGAGCCGCCGTCCACGAGAACGGCCACCGGGAGGCCCGCGCCAGCACCGCCTTGGGTTGCGATGAGTACTTGCTCGGGCTTGGCGCGTCCCCGGATGGACACGATCACGCCCTCGTCGAGGAACGCATCGGAGATCTTCTGCGCCGCATCGAGCGTGCCGCCCGGGTTGCCGCGAAGATCGAGGACGAGCGCGCTGAGCGTGTAGCCACCGGCCTTCGCGACGGACCTGGCATCTGCTATCGCCTTCTGGAACTCCTCGGGCGCGGACGGGGTGAACTGGGCGAGGCGGATGTAACCGATTCCCCGCTTGGGGTCCAGGAAATAGTCCCAGTGACCGGCATCGCCGGGCAAGTGGCGCAGGCCGCGTACGGCGCGGTAGGTGATAGCCTTGCGCGTGAGTGTGAATGGCACCTCGGCGCCCTCGCGCTGGATGATGAACGTGACCTTGGTGTCGGGCGGACCGGTGAGCAGGTCCACGCACGCGTTGCTGGTGAGGCCGAAGGTGCTCTTGCCCTCGATGCTGATGATCCGGTCGCCAGAGAGAACCCCAGCGGTCAGGGCCGGCGACTCCTCCAGTGGCGTAACAACGGTGAGCCAGCCGTCGCGCATCTCGATCTGGCAGCCGATGCCGGAGAAGTTCCCGGTCATCTGCTTCTCGAAGTCATCGGCCTTGTCGGGCGGGATGTATTCGGCGTACGGGTCATCGAGGGCTTCGAGCATGCCGTCGATTGCGCCCTTCTGCAGTTTGTCGGCATCGGGCTTGTCGACATAGCCCTTGGAGATCTCGAGGAAGACATCGGCGATCGGGTCGAAAAACTCGGAACGTCCGCTGATCTGGGCGTAGGTCCGCACCACAAAGATGCCAAAGACAAAGGCGAGCGCGAGCGTCAGGAGATGGACGCGACGCGAGGATTGTCGAGAAACCGAGGATTGGCCCGAGGGGAATACAGACGGCATAAGTGTGCCTCCTTGCTGGAGCATTATTCGCAGGCGAAGGCGGCCGGGATCGTGTTTGGCCGATCCGCCGTGAATCAAGAATAAATAATCTTGGGCGAGGATGGCTGTACCCGGCAAGGAGTGTCGGGCCACCGAGTACCTGGCCACCCACGGACTACAGTTGAGCCCCGATGCCCGCACCGCTCGAACGCACGTCCATCAAGGTTCAGTCTGAACGGGCGGTCCTGGCCGCGGTGCGGCTCCCGGGCTCTGTCTATGACCCGCGCGACCCGTTCGGCGAACTGCGGGCGCTGGCCGAGCAGGCCGGGTCGATCGTGGTGGGCGAGATGGAGCAGCGGAAGGCCAAGCCGGAGGCGGCGACGTTCATCGGCTCGGGTAAGGTGCAGGAACTACGGAACCTGTGCGATGCGCTGGACGCCACGCTGGTGATCTTCGACCACGAACTGTCGCCGCGCCAGATCAGGAACATTGAGGAGATCCTGTCGCCAAAGGGGAAGACGGCGATCAAGGTTGTGGACCGGTCTGAGTTGATCCTCGACATCTTTGCGGGACGCGCGACGACGCACGAGGCGAAGTTGGCCGTGGAGTTGGCGCAGATGGAGTACACCTACCCGCGTCTGCGGGCGATGTGGGACCACCTGGAGCGCATCGTGGGCGCGGGCGGGATGGCGGGGATCGGCACGCGCGGGCCGGGCGAGCAGCAACTCGAGATCGACCGGCGGCTGGCGCAGCGCCGCAAGTTGGACCTGCAAGGCCAACTGGATGTGATCTACGAGCGGAAGCGAAGGACCGTGCGCGACCGCAAACTCTCGCACTTCACCGTCGGCATCGTCGGCTACACCAACGCGGGCAAGAGCACGCTGTTCAACACGCTCACGGTAGGCGGGGCGTACGCCGACGACCGCGTCTTCGCGACCCTGGTGACGCGCACGCGAGACTGGGATCTGGGCGGCGGCCTCGGGGTGATGCTCTCCGACACGGTCGGGTTCGTGCGCGACCTGCCGCATCATCTCATCGCGAGTTTCCGGGCCACGCTCGAGGAAGTCACGCACGCGGACCTGGTGCTCATCGTGCTGGACGTCTCCGATCCGGCCGCGGAGATGCAGTACCAGACCGTGGTGAAGACGCTCGATTCACTTGAAGCGGACATCGCGGAGCGGCAGGAACGCGATGCGCGGGCCGCGGGCCCGGCGGGCGCTCGGGGCGCGAGCGACGACGGCGAGGCGAACTGGGTGCCGCCGGATCGGATCGTGCTGCTCAACAAGGCCGACAGGCTGATGGACAACCGCGACCTGTTGGTGTGGCTCAACAAGGTCCCTGGCGCGATCCCGTTCTCGGCGATCACAGCGGGCGGGGAGGGGCACGAGACTCTGCGAGAGAAGGTCCGGGCCGAGGCGCAGATGGGCGTGCAGGAAGTGGATGTGACGGTGCCGGTGTCGGAGGGGAAGGCGATCCAGCGCCTCGAGGCGCGGGCGCAGGTGCTCTCGCGCGAGTACGAGGAGGACGGCCTGCACCTTCGGATGCGGGTGCGCATCGGCAAGCGCCAACTCGACCAGTTGCTCTCGACGACGGGGGGGCGGCTGGTGGTGGGCCGGGGCGCGGCGGCGCGGCGAGGGCGAGCCTGAGAGACGGAGCGGGCG
>CAYMWG010000044.1:0-14326 GCA_964393765.1 uncultured Phycisphaeraceae bacterium | reverse complement strand
ACACGCCTCAACGGGAAGAACGGCCGGGCGGTGTTGATCGCCGTGACCGGCTACGCCTACGAGAAGAGCCGCAAGCAGGCGCAAGAGGCGGGGTTCGACCACTTTTGCCCAAGCCCGACGAGCCCTCGGCGCTCGAGGCGTTATTGTCCTCAGCGCGGGGCTCGCACTCGGAGTGACCCAAACGGTTTCCTGCCGTCGCTTACTCTTGCAAAGTTCACTGCCGTGGGTTATGCTGTACCCGGTCGAGCCCCAACGGGCGCGGCCTGGAGAGAGAGAACACATGTCCACTACCAATCTCGCGGCGGCGTGCCTGTCTATCGGACTCGTTTCGGCATGGGCGGAATCCGCCGATGCGGGCGTGCTGACCGAGATCCACTACGAGGGGGGCATGCTGGGGGACGTTACCCACGCGCGCGTCCTGCTGGGCGGTCTGGGCTCGGGCTCGAATGGTTCTGACGGCCTGATCTTCCGCAATCTTGCGCTCGAGGGAATGGGAAGCGGCTTCTTCACATCGCCGGTTTCCAGTGAGTTCAATCAGGACGCCTACGCAATGATCGGCCTGTCGGGAGACGGCTCGGGCTTCCATCACCTCGTGCTCACGACCCCGGGCCTCACGATCCTCAACGGAATGCTCTTTGAGGATCTGTTCCCCGGCGTTTCCGAAGCCGTGCTGATCGACCAGTTGCTGACAGACAACCCCGCCGCCGACGACTTCCTCCGGACGAACTTCGCGGTGCTGCGCACTCCCGACACAATGCCCGCGACGTGCTATTCCTTCAGCGCGGCGCAGCCATTCGGCACACTCACCATCGACATCGTGAGCGTGCCCGCTCCCGCGCTGGCTGGCTTCCTTCCCGTGCTGCTGCTTGCGCATCGTCGCCGACGTTCCTAGCCGCACGCGCCCCACTCCAACATGAGACTCAGCGTCTGCCTGATCGTCCGCAACGAGGAATCCCGCCTCGCCGGCGCGATCGAATCGGTTCGGGCCGTCGCCGACGAGATCGTCGTTACCGACACGGGCTCGACGGACACGACCGTGGCGATGGCGGAGAGGCTTGGTGCGCGCGTGTCGCACTTTGCGTGGTGCGAGGACTTCGCCGCAGCGCGAAACGCCTGCCGAGCCCACGCGCGAGGCGACTGGCTCCTGTGGCTCGATGCCGATGAGCGGCTCAAGCCCGGCTCGGAAACCGAGTTGCGCAGCGCGATCTCGAATACCGCCGCCGCGGCGTGGCACGTCATCCGGGAAGACTTCTTCGCCCACGACCGCACGGACTGGTACAGCGAGATGTACCAGTTGCGGCTGGTCCGGCGCGACCTCCCATGCTCGTTTGTGGGTCGCATTCACGAGCATCTCGAGCCGTCGCCGGTCGACATCGCCGGTCGGCTGGGGAAGTTTGTTCGGGCGTCCAGCATCCGCCTTCAGCACTGGGGCTACACCGCCGATCGCCAGCCGGCGAAACTCCGGCGCGCGGCGGCCATGTGCGCGATGGAACTCCGCGATCGGCCCGGACAACTTTACTACCTGGTGGAGCACGCGCGGGCGCTGATCGCGATCCGGGACCCGGGAGGCCCCGCAGCGCTCGCCGCGGCGACCGTGTCGATGCTGGAGCATCGCGCAAGCCCGACACCACCCAGCCCGATGGCCGCGTCACTCATCGAGCAGTTGCTCGCGTTGCCAGGACAGAAGTGGATCAGCATTGATGACCTGCTCGACCTCGCGAGCCGCTGGTTTCCGCGGAGTGCGCCGCTCATCTGGGCCGCAGCGCGGACGCATTCGATTCGGGGCGAGTGGCCATTGGCCGAGTCGGCCCTGAGGCGACTGCTGAGACTGCTGGAGACTTCGACGTACGACCGCTACATGAGTTTTGACCCTCGCATCACCGAGGATGCGCGTTTCAATCTCGGCGTCGCGCTCGTCCGCCAGGCCCGCCTGCCCGAGGCCCGGGCGATATTCGAGAAACTCCTGGGCGGCGATCGGCGCGCGACCGATGCCCGCAAGAACCTCGATGCCATCAACGAACTGCTGGCCAGACATGGGGGCTGACGGCCGGTGCCGGAACTTCGTACGATCCGGCCGATGCCCACGCTCTACATCATCGACGGCTACGCCCAGTTCTTCCGCGCCTACCACGCCATCCGCACGCCGATGACCAGCCCGGTCACCAAAGAGCCGACGAACATGACGTTCGGCTTCGTGGGCATGCTCCTGAAACTTCTGCGCGGCCAAGGGAACATCGGAACCGATGGGGGCAAGCCCGATTACGTTGTCATCACGCTCGATGTCTCCGGCGACCGCGGCACCTTCCGCTCGCAGTTGTACGCCGACTACAAGGCGACGCGCTCCGCCCCGCCCGAGGACCTGTTCCCCCAGGTTGAGCGCTGCCTGGCGATGCTCCGGCAGATCGGCGTGCCGATCCTGGGCGCGGAGGGCTTCGAGGCCGACGATGTGATCGCGACGCTCGTCACACGACTGCGGGTCAGCCACCCGAACCTCCGCATCCGCATCATCTCCAAGGACAAGGACCTCAAGCAGTTGCTCGCCGGCGGCGACAGCCCGGTGGAGATGTACGATGTCCACAACGACGAGATCATCACCGCCGCCACGCTACTGGCCGAGACGGGCCTCACGCCGCCGCAGGTGATCGACATGCTCACGCTCATGGGCGACACCGTGGATAATGTGCCGGGCGTCGAGGGCGTCGGACCAAAGACCGCGGCCAAACTCGTCGCGGAATACGGCTCACTCGACGCTGTGCTCGCGGCGGCGGTGGGCATCAAGGGCAAACTCGGCGAGCGTCTGCGGGGCACGCCGCGCGTGGCGCTGGACCTTTCTCGCACGCTGGTGACGCTCAGGCACGATGTGCATTTCGAGTTTGCACTTGAGACCGCGCGGGTGGAGAGTCTCAATCTTCCCGTCCTCGGCCCGGTGCTGAAGGAACTCGGGTTCAACCGATACCAGGACGAACTGAAGGCGTTATGCGGTGCAGGGGCCAGCACCGGCGGCAGCACGGGGAGCTTGCCCGTGTCGGGCTCTGTCGCCATTCCCTCCTTATTGTTGCCGCGCCCCACCTTTGGCGGCCTCTTTCCCGAGCGCACGCCCGTCGAGATGCCGCGACCGTCGGCGGAGTCGGCTGGGGGGCGGCAGGCGGGGCCAAGGCCCCCCGCCTTTACCGGCGGCCTGTTTGACGGGGTTCCCGGGTCCGACGGGGGCTCGCTGATCTCGCCTCAATCCGGCGAGTACCGCGCCATCACCACCAAGGAGCAACTCGATGAACTGGTGACCGCACTCCGCGCGGCGGAGTGCATCTCCGTCGACACCGAGACCACTGGCCTCTCGCCGCGGCGCGACAAACTCGTGGGCATATGCTTGTCCACGAAGATCGGCACGGGCGTGTATGTGCCCGTGCGATCGCCCGAGCCGGACACGCACCTCGATGAGGCGACGGTGATCGCCGCGCTGCGACCTGTGCTCGAAGACCCCGAGCAGCCGAAGTGCGGGCACAACCTGAAGTTCGACATGCTGGTCCTTCGCAAGGCCGGCATCCGTCTCGGCGGCGTGTGCATCCCGACGGCGCAGGCCAACCCCCCCACTTCGTCGCATTCTTCATACGCCACGCCGCGGTTCGCCACATCGACGGCTTTCGACTCCATGGTGGCGTCGTACCTCATCGACGCGTCGCGCTCGTCGCACTCCCTCGACACGCTGGCAATGGCGATGCTGGGTCGCACGAACATCTCGATCAAGGACCTGATCGGGCGGGGCCCGCATCAGCGCACCTTCGATCAGGTGCCGCTGGAGCAAGCCACGCAGTACGCCGCGGAAGACGCGGATGTCGCGCTGCAACTCCGAGCGATGATGCTGCCGCAGATGCAGGCGATGAACCTCATGCCGCTGTTCGAGTCGGTGGAGATGCCGCTGGTCGAGGTGCTGGCGGAACTGGAATGGAACGGCATCCGCGTCGATCGCGCTGAACTCGAGCGGCAGCGGATGCGCCTGCAGGGTCGCATCGACGAGTTGAAGGTGGAACTTGCTCGTGTCGCGCGCGACACACTGGGCCGAACGTTCAACCCCGATTCTCCCCGGCAACTCGCCGCGGTCCTGTTCAACAAGCCCGATACCGCGGATGAGGATGGAGGACCGGGCCTGGGCCTGCGCCCGCTGAAGAAGATCAAGACGGGTTACTCGACCGATGCGGAAGTCCTCGACAAACTGGCCGCGGACCCGGAGATTCAGACACCCATCCCGCGCCTGATTGTCGAGCACCGCGAACTGACCAAGTTGGTTTCGACCTACCTCGTCGCGCTCGCGCAAGAGATCAACCCGGACACCGGGCGCATCCATGCTTCCTTCAACCAGACCGTCGCGGCGACCGGCCGCCTCAGTTCCTCGGACCCGAACCTGCAGAACATCCCGATCCGCACGGACATCGGGCGCGAGATCCGAAGGGCGTTCATCGCCGAGCCGACGCCGCGGCATGTGCTCGTGTCTGCCGACTACTCGCAGATCGAACTGCGATTGCTCGCGCACCTGTCGCGCGACCCGGCGCTGATCGACGCCTTTCAGAAGGACGAGGACATCCACACCGCTGTCGCGGCCCAGATTCACAGCGTGTCGCTCGACCAGGTGACCAAGGCACAGCGCAACGGCGCGAAGATGGTCAACTTCGGCATCGTCTACGGCGTCACCCCGTTCGGCCTGGCGCGCCGGCTCGGAGTCTCCAACACCGAAGCGGGCAAGATCATCGACGACTACAAGCGGCGGTTCGCGGGGATCACCACTTTTCTGCGGGAGTGCATCGAGCAGGCGATGCGCTACGGGTATGTGCAGACGATGCTCGGGCGCCGCCGTCCGATCATCGACATCGAGTCCACCAACCCGTCGCGACGCGCGCTGGCGGAGCGCGTGGCGATCAACTCCGTG
Source organism: uncultured Phycisphaeraceae bacterium (assembly GCA_964393765.1). Lineage (GTDB taxonomy): Bacteria > Planctomycetota > Phycisphaerae > Phycisphaerales > UBA1924 > JAHBXL01. The sequence goes on along the minus strand of CAYMWG010000044.1, from coordinate 9,405 downwards.
GTGCAGGGATCGGCGGCGGATTTGATCAAGTTGGCGATGGTGGATTTGCACGGAAGGATCGAGAGTGAAGAAGGCATTGGGGGAGGAAGGCATCAAGGCATCAAGGGTTTGAAGATGCTGCTTCAGATCCACGACGAACTGGTCTTTGAGTGCCCGCGCGAAGACGCGGTCGCGGCGAAGGCGCTGATCGTGGGGCGCATGGAGCACGCGATGGAGTTGAGCGTGCCGCTGAAGGTGGAGGCGAGCGTGAGCGAGAACTGGTTTGACGGGAAGTGAGTTGGGGGGGGAATGAGTTTGGACGCGGATTGGAAGAGGAGAAGTAGGTAAAATTGACGCGCCCTCCTATTCTGCCATGATCACAATCTTCCTCATCACCGTCGCCGCTCTTGCCGGGGCGGTCGCCTCGGTCACCGGCTTTGGCATCGGCTCGCTGCTCACTCCCGCACTGGCAATGGAAACCGGGTTCAAGGCCGCGGTGGCGGCAGTCGCGATCCCACACGTTGTCGGTACCGCCGTGCGCTTCTGGGCGCTTCGGGACCGTGTGGACAGGCGTGTGCTGCTCCGCTTCGGCGTAGCGAGCGCTGCCGGCGGGCTCATCGGGGCGCTCGTGTTTGCGAGCGCCGGCGGGCCGGTGCTGACAGCGATCTTCGGGGGGCTCCTGGTCTTCGCGGGTCTGACGGGCCTCACGAGATGGATCGAGCGCGTGCGGTTCGGGCGCGGGGCCGCGCTCGCGTTCGGGGCCTTGTCCGGCGTGCTGGGCGGGATGGTCGGCAACCAGGGAGGGATCCGCTCGGCAGCGCTTCTGGGCTTCGGCCTGCCCAAGGAGAAGTTCGTTGCCACCGCCACCGCCATCGCATTGCTGGTGGACGGGGCGCGTCTGCCGATCTACCTGTGGAGCGACGGGCGGGCGATGCTCGCGATGGGGCCGTTGCTGCTGGCACTCACTGGCGCGGTCATCGTCGGAACTTTGCTTGGGCAGCGACTCCTGGCCCGTATCCCGGAGAGACTGTTCCGGCAGATCGTGAGCGGCGTGATCCTTCTGCTGGGTCTCTCGATGCTCGCGAGGGCGTTTGTCGGGTAGCGGATGCCGGATGCTCATCGTCGCGAGCCTATCACGCGCGCGGAAGTTGGGCAGGCGGAACGAGCGGCCGGGGCGAGGTTCCTCGCTAGGTATCCCGGAACGATCGCTTCAACGGTCGCTGGATCAATATTGCCTCTGTCCGATCCCGTCGCCGCTTCGTCTCAAACGGTCGGTATCGGTCTTTGGAAATCTCGCTAGATCGATCCCAGACCGACTCGCGGGGTTGGGCTGGGCGGTTCGCCGATGGCGGCGAGGCAAAGTCTGTCGGCGGGGTGGGCTGGGCTGGATGTTGATCCACGGGCCTTGACGGTACACTCACCCCGTGTCCAACCAAATCCCACCCATCGGCACTCCGTCAACTTCCGCCCCCGCCGCCGCGGATGCCTGGACCACGCGCCGTCTGTTGCACTGGATGACGGAGACGTTCACGCGCAAGGGCATGGACTCGCCGCGGCTGTCGGCGGAACTGATCCTGACGCACGTCATCGGGTGCGACCGGCTGAAACTATACATGGACGCGGATCGGCCCGCGACGGCGCTGGAGCGCGAGACGCTGCGCGTGCTTGTCGGGCGTGCGCTCAAGCAGGAGCCCGTCGACTATCTGGTCGGGGAGCGGTGGTTCTTCGGGCTGCCGTTTCATGTCTCGCCCGCGGTTCTGGTGCCGCGACCGTCGACCGAGACGATTGTCGAGAACGTGCTGCTGCACGCGCGGGCGGAGCCCGGGTTTGGGGGCAAGACGGGCGAGGGAGTGCGGTTCGCGGACATCTGCACGGGCTCGGGGTGTATCGCGATCGCGCTGCTCAAAAACCTGCCGAAGGCGATGGCGGTGGCAACGGATATCTCGGCCGAGGCGCTGGCGGTCGCGAAGAAGAACGCGGAGCGGCATGGGGTCGCCGACCGGTTGGAGTTGTTGCAGGGAGACTTGCTGGCACCGCTGCTGGATGCCGCGGGGGGTGCCGGTCGCGACCTGCACTATCTGCTGGCGAATCCGCCGTACATCCCGGACCACGAGTGGGACGCCGTGCCGCTGAACGTCAAGAACTTCGAGCCGCACTCGGCGCTGCGCGGCGGGCCGGACGGCCTGATGTTCGTGCGCCCGCTTATCGAGCAGAGCGCGGAGTATCTGCGGCCCGGCGGGGTGGTGATGGTGGAGGTCGCGGCGTGCAACGCGGCGGAGGTCTCGCGCCTGGCGGGCGAACAGCCGGGGCTTGCGAATCCACGGGTACTCATGGATGGGGACGGCCTGGCGCGGGTGGTCGTGGCGACGCGGAAGAAATAGACAAACACAAAACGACAAGCGCACCGGGAAGAAGTCACGCACGAGTGCCCGGAAAAGGGCGTCTTCGCAGGCCCTTGGGGTGCGCGCCACTTTGGACGCGCGGAATCCCACTCCGGTTCGTGCGCGACCTTCGCGGTGCGCTTGTCTTGTAGGTCCACTCTGCCACACCGTTACGCGAATGCAAGCAAGCGTGGATCATGTGCGCGCATGATTCACTCGGACCCCTCGCGGAGGCAGGGGCAAGGCTTTCATTGAGAAACACTCATACACGCGAGCGGTGGCGTTGCTCAGCGGCGGGAGACGCGCAGAGGGGGCAACGAGTCGATCGCGCCAACCATCTCCGCCTCTGGTGCTTCGACAAGGTCCCCCGGCTCGAGGTCCAACTGCTCGATGAACGCGAGACCGTCGAGTATCTGGAGCCGTCCGTCATCGTGCTCGACCAGCGCGGTGCAACTCTCGACCCAATCTCCGCAGTTGAAGTAGTCGATCTCGCCTCGGCGGACCTCGGCCTTGTGGATGTGGCCGCAGATCACGCCGTCAAACCCGCGCCGGCGAGCCTCGGCCTCGAGCGACTCCTCAAAGCGGGCGATGTGCTTGCACGCGGACTTGACGCGGTGCTTGACGTACTGCGACAGGGACCAATCGGCCTGCCCGAGCACGCGGCGCACGCGGTTGTACCACCGGCTGATGACAACGAGGCGATCGTAGGCAACGCTGCCGAGCACGCTGATCATGCGGGCGTGCCGCACTACCACATCGACCTCATCGCCATGTGTGACGAGCATCCGGCGACCGTCGGCTGTGCGATGGACCGCGTCGCGCGCGATCTCGACGCCGCCAAAGTTCATGCCGATGAACTGACGAGCGTGCTCATCGTGGTTTCCGGGAATGAATACCACGCGCGTGCCGCGTCTGGCCATCTTGAGAATGCGATGGACGACCCGGTTGTGAGCCTCGGGCCAGTGCCATCGCGAGCGCAGTCGCCACATATCGATGACATCGCCTACGAGGTAGAGCGTGCGGCACTCGACGTGCTTGAGGAAGGTCGCCAACTCGGCCGCGCGTGCCGACCCCGAGCCCAGGTGCAGGTCGCTGATGAAGACCGATCGGTACGAAAGACGTGTGGTCATGCGGCCTCTCCGAGCGACTCAGGACGATGTAATCCACCCGCCGCAGAGCGGCGGGAGGGACGCAATCATTCCCTTTGATCGTGAAGAATGTCGCAAGAACGTGACCGGCGCGCGCTAAGTGCGCGTGAATGTGACCGTGGGCAAGTTCACTGTGCGCTTGCGCGATCGCGGGACCGGACGACCGGAGGGTTATGGGCAGCCTGCGAACCACGCCGCGAGGTAAGCGAAGATGTCATCAACGCCGAGGGCTCGGGATCGATTCGCGTCGGCATCGGGCGAACCGGCGAACCACGCCGCGAGAAACGCAAAGATATCGGGGACAGCACGCGTGCCATCGAGGTCAAAGTCGCCCTGGCAACTTGTGCCGTGAAACTCGTGCGCGCCCAGGTCCACCGGGCCGCGACCCAGAAGCGACGATGGACCGGCGTCGGGCGACGCGGGATCGTCACGCATTCGGCTGTACAGGCCCATGTCGAGGCCCGACGGATCGGCGAGGGCGTCCGAATCTCCTGCATCGATCAAGACGGAGTTTCGCGCTGGGCGGAGGTCGCCCAGGTCGTCGTCGGCCGTTCCCCAGACTTGGTCGTCCCCCGGTGCGGCAGCGCGGACAAAGCGGGGCGCTGCATCAAAGACGCCGGTGCCGGTGTGCCCACCTTGCACGAGCGACCATTGCACGGTGGTGGGCGCATACCCGCTGATCTGCTGGGGAAGATTGCCGACCAGGACGCCGTTGGTGTAGGTTGCGTTGGATCCGGAGAACGCGAAGACGCCGCCGCCCTGCTGGACAGCGCGGTTGGACACCAGCGTGCAGTTGACGATCGAAGAGGTTGAGTTGTAGTGGTCGGCGATGGCCGCGCCCAACTGCGCGGTGTTGGAGACAAACTCACAACTCTCGATCCGGGAGGACGTGTTGAAGCCGTTGAGCACACCGCCGCCCCAGCCCGCGACCTCGCCATAGGCATCGTTCTGTCGGAAGGCGCAGCGACGGATGATGGGCGCTTCGCCCTCGTTGTAAATCGCCCCGCCGCCCAGTTCGGCCCTGTTGCGCTCGAACAGGCAATCCTCGATCGTGGCGGACCCGAAGTAGTTGCTGATCGCGCCGCCGACGGCGAAGGAACTGCCGAAGGCGTGATTGTCGGCGAAGAGCGAGTCCTGAATAAGCGGCGTTGCATTCAGGCTGTAAAGACCGGCGGCCTCGTTGGCGCGGTTGTCAACAAACATGCAATGGCGCACGACGGCGGTGTTGCCCTCGATTACATAAAGACCGCCGCCGAGTGATGCGCGGTTGTTGGCGTAACAGGAGTTCTCTACCCGGCCCGCGCCGCCGCGATACCAACTGCCGCCGCCGCCGGAGCCGCCCTGGCCCCCAAGCCCGCCGGTGAGCCCTTCCGCGGCATCGTTGTCGATGAAGATGCAGTCGAGGATTTCCGGCGAGCCTCCCTCTGCGAACGTTCCGCCGCCGCTGAGGCCCGCGGAGTTTCCCATGAAGAAGCAGGACCGGATGACTGGCGAGGAAGCCAGCGCTGCGATGCCGCCGCCCTCGTAAGCGGAGTTGTCGGTGAACTCGCAGGTTGAGACCAAGCCGGTTGCGTTTGGGGAGAAGAACACTCCGCCGCCGCGTTGGGCGGTGTTTGCGGCGAATACACAGTCGTCAAGCCGGATGCCGATCTCGGACACGCTGAGGATCGCCGCGCCATCGGCGGGGGTGGTGTTCTGATGGAACTCACATGCGTCAAACTGCGTGGCTGCGTTCTGGGAGATGAGGACGCCCGCGCCGCCGAGTTCCGCGTGGTTCTCGGCGAACACGCAACCCAGAAGAGTAGACCCAGACCCACAGTCGGCGAATGCGCCGCTGCCGGCGGCCCAGTTGCGACGGATGATGCAGCGGACCAACAGGAGCGAGCCGCCATCGATCGCGAGTGCGGCACCAGAATCCTTTGAGGCCGCGATGCTCGCGGCGGGTGCGCCATCGGCACGACCGGCTTCGATCACGAATCCGTCGAAGACCACTTGCTCGCCGAGGCCGATCGCCGAGACGACCCGGAAGGCATTGTCGGAAGTGTTGGAGAACCCGGGGCCGTCGTCCGCGTTGAGGTCGCCGGAGAGCACCGTGGGGTTGGCGAAGGGGTCGCGCCCGGAGCGCGAGGTTTCGTTGCCGACAAAGCCGCCGTACATGCCCACGCCCGTCTTGAGGACGAAGGAGGCCTCGCGCGGGGTGCCGCCGCTGGTGTGAGTTGGCCGATATACACCGAGCGCGACCCAGACCTCATCGCCCGATTGCGCGGATGCGAGTGCGTTGGCCAAATCTGTGTAGGCCGAGTCCCAGCCGGTGCCCGTGTTCGCACCGGTGGCCGCGACATTGACAAACCATGTGTCGGCACGGGCTGACCGGCACAAGCCGATTGACAGCAGGGCAACAAGCCCGAGTCGGGTTACAAGAGTGAGGCGGAGTGCCGAAGAATCGCTCACAAAGAAGTCCCCTTGAAGACTGACACACACTAGTCTAACACCAAACCGTAGCCGAGCAGGCTCCTTTTAGATTCACACGAACTATTGAGCCGTCTTTTCGGATTTCATAAGGGCCGCAAGCAGCATGATCCGCCATTTCTCCAGTGTTGTCCGCACAGTCGCGGTACCGCTCCTGATGGTCCTCTGCATGTTTATCGGTCTTTCCACGCGCGCACACGGGCAGGGATCGGTGTGCGCAGAGGGAGGAGGGTCGATCGCTCGGGATGAGTGGGCCAAGCCCGCGTTCGAGTGGATGGTGCGGCAGGCGCGGGTGCTGGCGGAGAAGGACGGCGGTCCTGTGCGAGTGGTGATTTTGGGAAGCATGGACGAGGGGACTGTTTCCGATGCCCCGGGAGTATCGGAGCCGGAGCAGGTCGGGGATCGGGTCGTGGAGCGGTTCAAGGAGGCCGGGGCGGCGGAGGTGCGGTCGCTGTATGTGAACGGCTCGAATGCAAGGGCCGAAGATGTTGCGGCCGCGCTGCGCGGGGCACACATCGTCTGGATGCGTGGCGGCTCTCAGAGCAGGTACTGCGAGTTCTGGAAGGGCACGCCGGTCGAGCAGGGCATCCGCGCGGTGTTTGATCGCGGGGGGGTTGTCGGCGGGACGAGCGCGGGCTGCGCGGTACTCGGCGAGGTGATCTACGACGCGGCCGGCGGCTCGTGCGACGCGGGCACCGCTCTTCGTGATGCGCACGCGAAGGAGATTTCTTTCACGACCGGCTTTCTCGGTCTGACGCCCGGAGTGCTCTTCGACACGCACTTCACGGAGCGTGCGCGGATCGCCCGCCTCGCAGTGTTCCTCGGGCGCATCCGGCAGGACCTCGGGCGCGATGTCTTGGGCATCGGCATGGACACACGGACTGCGCTGTGCATCGGGCCCGATGGCCGCGGGGAAGTGTTTGGCACGGGCGCGGCGTGCATCATGCGCCTGACTCCCGAGTCTCGCATCGTGTTGCCCGCAGCGTGGCCGGAAGAGCCTGAGGCCCCCGCAGCTCGCGGGGGGCTGCGAGACTGGCCCGCCTCGCCGACGCTCACCGACATCGCGGTGCGCCAGATCGTTGCGGGGGAACGAGTCAACATCCGCGAACTCGTTGCGGAACTGGTGTCACCCGACAAGATCAAGGAGCACGCCGCGCCCAAAGCGACAGAGCCTCAGACCACCCGATCGCAGATTGATCCGAAGACCAACCGCTTCATTCGAGGCGACGCGACTGCCCACGCCGAGCGGGGGATGCACTTTATCGATCCTGCTTTACCCAAAGACGCGCTCTTTGACGGCGCGCTCAAACTTTCTGCGGGCACGAACGAGGTGCCCGGGACCGTGGTGGCCGTGCGGTCGCTGTCGCTGAAGGACCGAACGCAGAACGCCGCGGGCGGGGTGCTGTGGGCACTGGCTACCACGGAGGCGCGCTGGGGAGCGTTTCTCGATATGGCGGCGGGCCTGCGGCTGACGGATGCCGGCACGGTCGAATCCTACTTCCCGTTCGGCAAACTCGGTTCGCCGATGTCGGCTCCGGTGTTCGTCAAGAGCGCGACGTTCAAAGCCGGGCCGATGCCCGTGCGTGCCGACGGGCAAGCCGTGCGTCAGACGGCATCATTCGACGGACTACGGATGCATGTGCTTGGAGCGGGATGGGGATTCGACCCGGAGACCGGGGCGAGCCTCCCACGCCAACGATGAAGCCCGGCGAATCGTGGCGCACCCGGTTCGCGCCGGCGATTCACGGCTTTCCTGCGCCACGATTCGGTCGCGTGGGGCGACCTCATCGTGGGCGTGGGGTCAGAACAACCCTGGTCCTGGGTCCAAGGGCACGATCTTCCCGTTCAGGATCGTCACCCTCGGCTTGGATTTGGGAGGCGGCGCTGGAGACGCGGGGTCGGGATTACTTGGGCGGGCCGGCCTTTCGCCATGCTCGGACTGCCGAGCCTTTGGCGGCAAGGACCTCGCGGCCTTTGAGGACTTGCCCTTCTGCGACAACCGCTTGACGGAAGCGGTTTCGATAAGCGCTGGCTGGTCGTCCTCTTGGTCGCCGGCGCGGAGCGAGGCAACTTTGAGCATGGCCGCTTCGGAATAGGAGGCTGTGAACGGAACTGAAGACTTTGAGGCCCGCTTGCCCTTTAGCATCCCCCCCCACTCTGTCACGCTTCGTGTGACATCTCCCCCGTCGGGGCCGGGGGAGAGGGCGGTTGCCCCTTCGACGATGATCACGCCATCCTCGTCCGCGTCATCCTCGCGTTTGTCTCTCTTCACCCTTCCCTCATCATCGAGTTCCAGATCGGCGACGGCGGTGCGCTTGCGGGCCTGAGCCAGCAGCGTCTCGTACAGCCGCTTCGCGTCGGTGCCGTTGATCGCGTTGACGGCCTGCGTGATCTCGCCGATGTATCGCTCGAAGATGTCGCGCCGCTCGCTCTCGCGGCGCATCTTCAGGCGCTTGCGGAGGTACGTCCCCAACTTGCGCCCGCACTCCATCAGGGCGAGTTTCATCTCCTTGCGGATCTCGTCGTAGTCGGCGATCGCCTCCTTGGACTCGCTGGTGAAGGGCACCCACACGCTAGCCATGTGGATCATGATGACCAGTGGCCCGACGGGCACGCCGCCCCGAGGCTGCTGCAGGTCGTAGTTCCGCCAGTTTGTCTCGGCGACGGCCTTGAAACTCGAGCACGCGGACTGCTGATAGAGCAGTGGCACGCGATTGGCGAACCTGATGACACGCGATGAGTCGTCCGCGGGCAGGTCGCCGCCGAACGCGATCGCCGCCTCGATGAGGAACGGCCTGCCCCGGTACACCGCGGCCTCGCGCGAACTCGCGGCATAAAACTCCGCACGCACGCCCTTGAGCATCCCGGCGAGCAACTGACGCACGCCGATGGGCGCGAGGCAGTCCGTCGGCGGGGGCGCGAGTTTGGCGTCCTGGAAGACCTTGTACAGAAGTTCGGCCTGGGGGGACTCGATGGCGGATGCGCGGGTGCGGCTGGTCACGCCGATCTTCTGGCAGAAGGCGGCGGCGGTCCCGGCCGAGACGCGGCAAAACATGTCCTGGAGAAAGCCGTAGAGGGTCTCGCCGCGGTGCGAGACCTCGAAGTCCTTGAGCATCTGCAGGAGCGTGCCGAGTTCGACGCCGCGCGGGTGCGGCTGGATTTCCTTCGTTTCAGGCGGGAGTTCGTTCACTGCGCGCGGGAAGACGACGACGGAGCCGAGGTCCTGGGTGGTCTCGATTTTAGATTTTGGATTTCGAACTGCGGATTCAGAGGCATCAGAATCGGACGTAACCGGCGATGAGTCCCCCTCGTCGCCGGCGGTCTTGATGGCGGGAGACTTGCCCTTGCCGCGCAACAGCGGCGCATCGTCTTCCTCTTCCGTAATGCGGCTGGGACGTGCGAAGGTGATCCGGGCGTGCGGGTTGGCG
>CAYMWG010000043.1:12200-14327 GCA_964393765.1 uncultured Phycisphaeraceae bacterium | reverse complement strand
GGTGGAGGGAGCGGCGGTGGCGGCTCCTTGAAGATGTTCTTGGAAACGATGGTCCGCCACGGGTCGAGGCGGGCTTCTTCGATCGGAACCCATATCCGCCCCCCCGATTCTGCCCCCAGTGTCGCCTTGCGCCCGGGGAAGAACATCGCCGTCACGGAGACCGACAGGTCGATGCCTTCCTTCTCCTTGCCGAAGGCCCGCATTCCAAATCCGTCGATCCGGCAGATCCAGTCCTGGGCGTCCAGGAGCGCCACCGTCCGCACCGCCTGCTCAAGCGAGCCCTCGCCGGTGAGCGTGGCGGAGATGGAGTAGAAGTCCGGACGTTCGCGGTCGGCGCGCGTGCCGAACTCCCGCAGTTTCGCCTTCGCCGCGGGGTTGGGGACGGACTTTGCCGTCGCGGTGGAGACCTTGCCCTGGCGAAGGCCGACGAACGCGGCCATCTCGTTCAAGGCCCGGCGCATCAAGGCGTTCGCTTCCTCCTCCGTTGACCCGAGCGAAACTGCGCACAGCCGGTCGAACTCCTTCTTCAGCGCGGTCGCATCGAGCATCTCCACCTCGCGCGCCTCGAGCCCGCCCGCGTACCGGGCGACCTGCGCATCCAGAAGCGATCGCTCACCCGAATAGACGGACCAGGCCCACCACCCTCCTCCCAGCGTGACGGCTGCGCTGCCGCCGATGATCGACCACCGAAGAATGGGGCTCATTGGTCACCCGCCTTCTTCGTGCCGGAGTCACTTTCTGACGGACCGCTGCGGGGGGTCGGCACGGCGGTTGCATTCGGCGGTGCTTTGGCGGGTTTCGCGTCGGCCGGGTTTCTCAGACTTGTCTCGAGCGTCCAGTCGAAGCGGTCGGGCACATCCGACCCGCGTGTCAGCACACTGTACCGGCGGTCGGCAACAAGGCGCGACCGCAGCGCATCGGCGACATCGCGGCGCTTCATGGCGCCCGCGAGCGCCATCGTCGCGTCCAGGGATTCCGACCACGCCGCGGACGCGTACGCCGGCTTGTCCTTTTCGAGCGTGTACACGACCGCGACCTCGGACCTGCCCGAGATGCTGTCGAGCACAGCATCGCGCGGGTCGGGCATCTGGGCGGTGAGCATGTCCATGTGCGCGAGCCAGTCGATCCCCGCCTCACGAAAGCGGCGCAGGTGCTCGACGCGTGCCCGGGCGCGAATGAACTCCGAATACTCCGCCGATTGATCCGCCCATGTTTCCTTCAACTGTGCAAGTTCGGCCGCGCGCGCGTGCAGGTCCAGCCGCGCGAGCGTGTAGGCCCCGCCGCCGAGCACGATCGCGCCCAGCGCGCCAAGGAGCACCAGACGCCGGCGCGCACCGGCCACATCCGGCACGCGCCTCGGGTTCGCAAAATCGAGGGTCGGCCGTCCGATGACCGGCTCGGCCAGCAACCCGGCGAGCGCCGCGACCGCCGACCGCTCCTCTTCGCCCATGCCGGGGGGCGCTTCGACAAATCGCGGGTATCCCGCGGCCGCGCTGGGCAGGTCGAGCGTCTCACCGCATCGCGTCGCCACAAGTTTGGAAAGTTCATCGGCCCCGAGAACGGTCACCGCCTCGATCTGCGGCGAGTCGGGCGAAGCGCGGTACGACATCCACGTTCGCTTCGCCTCGACCGACACGCGCTGGGCGAACGCCTCGCCCTCATCGGCCCCCATCGGGCGGATCAGGTCCGTCGCGCGGGCGAAGACCAACTGCCCGTCCTCAACGATGACGAACTCGGTCGACTCGCGCCCCAGCGCAATCCCGAGCGTGCCACCGGTCCGTCGCTGCGACGCCTCGGCGAGCAGAGAGGCCGCGCCCGCGGATTGCAGGCCGACCCGACGGAGCCGGATGCCCGCAGCGCTGCAGACCTCGCGTCGCCATTGGAGCCGATCGCCCTGCAGGGCCGCGGCAAGCACCACCCGCCCTGCCGGCAGCACCACGCCCGCGCTCGCCGCCAGCGGGACAAAGTCGATCGCGGCGTTCTCCGGCGACACCGTGAGTTGGCGCACAACCTGCAGGCGCACCATCGAGGGCAACTCGTCATCATCGGTGCCCGGCGGGAAAGCGATCCGCTTGAGGACGACCTCGCCGCGCGGCACGCCGAAGATGACCGCCCCGCGCCGGGCTG
>CAYMWG010000043.1:0-12100 GCA_964393765.1 uncultured Phycisphaeraceae bacterium | reverse complement strand
GCTCGCCGGCGCTCTCGCCGGGAGTTGAGGATATCGCGGGGTCCTGAACCTCGGGACCGGATGGGGCGGATTCATCCGGGGCCGAATCGGTGCGCTTCGGCTGGGGAGTGACCGCTCGCAGCGGCCCGAGGGCGCGCGCGGCATCGGCAAGCGTGATCTCGCGGAGATACGCCACCCGGGCACGCTCGGAAGAGACGTCCAGCACCGCCTCGACGATGATCCGGTCGCCCAGCGGCGGTCGCTCTGACGACGCGTCCGTTCCCCGTTCGACGAACCCCGCCTCGATCACGATCCGCCACTGCAGCGAGCGCGAGGACAGGGCGTCCACGGCCAACTCGAACTGATCTTGCGTGAGGATGTTCTCCTGCACCAGCCACACCGGCGTCAGACGCTGCTCCGGGGCGAGTTTGCCGCGCCGGAGGGCGATCTGCTCGGCGGCCGCGGCATCGATACCGGGAACACAGGCCAGAACCTCCGCCGGAGCGCTGTGTATATCGATGCGCCCGAGCCTGTAAGGGCCCGCATCGACGCAGTAGGCATCGAGCACCTCGGCCCAATCCGCGGGCTGCACGTTGAACCGGCGCAGCACCTTCACGATGTCGGATTCTTTCTCGAACTTGATGCCCTGCTCGAGCAGCGCCTTCACGATGTTCGCCGTCGCCTCGTCGAACCGCTCGGTGATCGCGCGTGCCAGTCGCTCGGACCACTTGACCGAGAGCGCAATCCGCCGCACGCCGGTGTGCGACTCGGCGTTCCGGCCAAGGCCCGCCTGAACATTCGGGTCGAAACTGAACACGGTCAGCAGGTCGGTGAGCGGGCGCGACAACTCCGCGTCCTCCGGGGGCACAAATGCGTCCTTCACAGGAACGTCGGCGCTCTCGCTCCCGCCGCCCAGCGCGTTGCGCAGGCCCTCGATCCCCGCCAGTTCGTGAACGCTCAGGAACTTTCTTCCCGCCCGGGCCGCGACAATCCGCGAGGCGATCTCGGCATCCAGCCCCGGCACGGCCGCGAGCATCGCCGCGCGCGCCGTGTTCACATCGAGTTTTCCCGCCTCGCTGACGAGCAGCGCGCCATCGGTCTGTTCGACAAGTCGCGCCACCGCCTGGCGACCGTCCGCATCGGTGAACATGACCCAGTCCTCGGGAAGGTCCGCCCCGCGCCCGCGAAGAAGGTCATCACGCTGCACGCGGAGAGCCTCCATCGCCGCCTGCACCCCGCTCCATGCGATGGCTCGCGACTGCACCCGCCGGGCCGCGGCATCGGCGGAAGATCGCTGCGCTTGCGCCGCGTACACAACACTCGATGAGATGAGCGCCCCGATCGCCACGACGATCAGCGCGGCGTAGAGAACGAACGCTCGGTGCGCATGCCCGCGTGCGATCATCCTGTTCATTCCGCCCCCCCGCCACTACTACCGCCCCAGGCGGCCTCCGGACCATCGGGCACCACAATGACGCGGGACCGGTCGGGCTCCGGCCACGCGGCCTCCGAACCATCTCCGCTCGCTCCTTCCACGGCCGGGGCGCGCCCGGCACGCCACACGCACACCTCGATGGCCGCCGGGAACCGCCCCGCGGCCGCGCTATCGAAATCGAGTTTCCACGTCCGCCCATCGAAATACCTGAAGCGCACGCGCGACAGGCGGCTGAGGAGCGGGTACGGCTCCGCCGCCGCGTCGTCCCCGGAAACCCCTAAAGGTCGACGCGAGAGCGAGAGTGATTCGCCCAGGAAGTGATACACGGATTCCTGCAGGTCTCCGGCCCCGCCGTCCGCGAGGTCCACACCGCGGCTGAGAAGACGAAGTCGCGCTGCGCCGCCCTGGAATCCGCCGCCGAGTCTGGCATCGCCCGCGATCGCCCCCAGCAGGTCACCCTCGAGACGATCGAAGAGTGCATCGGTCGCCTGCGCCTGGGCGACTGCTCTCCCGAGCCAGGCCTGCCGATCCGACAACGACCACAGGAAACTCATCATCGCGCTTGCGAGCAGGCCGATGAGCGCCAGGGCGAGCATCACCTCGATCAGCGTGAATCCGGCGCGGCCCCTGGTCACGGCGTTCCCCCTCCCTTTGGGCCGCTGCCCCGGATCGAAGTCTCTCGCGATCGCTCGCGTCGCTGTGCTTCCGCCGCGCCGCGTGCCGCCTCGCGCGAGACATCATCGGTCTCACCCACCTGGTCGCGCTCGGCCGGAGACAGCCGGACCAGTTGCCGCAAGGTGGCGCTAGCGAGGATCGTTCCAGATCGTTCGGTCACGCGCGAAGCGGTCACTTCCATCATCGTCAACTCGCCGGAGTCAAACGGGGTTGTCACAATCGACAACTCCCAGCCGCTCGGCGCGGGAAGTTCGTCCACCGACGCCTCGGATGCAGCCTCCTCATCGCGCCACTCCGGCACTGGCCCGTTGAGCGTCTGGGCGGTCTCGATCCCCGCTTCGATCCTGGCGATCGCGCTGCGCGCCAGGTCGATGGCGCGCTGGCGGAGCCGAGAGGTCTCGAGCGATGCGGATGCGTTCCCTACCGATGCGAGAATGGAGAGGGCCGCGCCGATGAAGATCGTCAGCGCCAAAAGGACTTCGAGCAGCAGGCCGCCGCGCGGGCTGTTGTGGCTGGGCAGGCCCTTCATGGAACATTCTCGCTGGAAAGTCCCGGCTTCGCGTCCGAATCACGCGCTCGGGAGGGCTCGCGCGGTGCCGCGTCAGCCGACAGGCGCGCGGGCAGAGGCGGGAACGCGAGCGAGCCGGTCCAAGGGTTGAAGTCAATCCTGGCCCGCTTGCCATCGCGCGCGACAAGAACCAACGGTCCGCTCGTCACAACAGTTCCGTCCGGCATCAGCACGCACACGCCCAGGTCGGCGGGAACTTGCTCTGAACTCGCGGCCGGCGAGCCCGGTGATGGAGCATCCTCACCCGCTGCAATCCCCTCATCCGCTTCCGTATCCGGGTCGGCCTCGATGCGCACGCCGGCGGGGAGTTCGAGAACGAACTCGCGCCCCGGAGTCGATCGCTTCCTGCCGGTGTCGGTGCTCTCTTCCAACGGCCTGTGCGCGTGCGAGAACAACGTCACGCCGCCATCGGCCGCGATCAGTTTGACGAGCGCCCCCGTTCGCTGCGACTCGGCGCGACCAATGCCCACCGCCGCCTCCAACTGGCGCTGCGCCTGCACGAACGCATCGGCATTCAGTCGCGACAGACCGATCGGCAGGACGATGCCCGCGAGCATCGCCACGATCGCCAGGGCGATCATCAACTCGATGAGCGTGAAGGCTCGCGCGAACACAGGTGCCTCCATCGAAGCCGCGAGCGAAGCGGACAGACTCGACCCCCCCCAAAGAAAAACTCAGCCGCCCGGCGGCGGGAGTGGCGGTGGCGAATCGGACGAACCGCCGCTCCCTTCCACACCTTCGAGCGCGGACTTGGGCCACACATTGATGTCGTCCTCGGTCCCTTCTTCCTTGTCCGGTCCCACGCTGATCAGGTCGAACTTGCCCTCCGGGGCCTTCTCGCCGACCTGCCGGTAGACCCACGCGCTGCCCCAGTCGTCCAGCGCGATCGGCTGCTCCATGTACGACCGCCACTTGGCCTGGTCGCCCTCCTCGGCGAGTTTGGTCTTGTCCCAGAGGGCGCTGAGCCCTTCATCGTCCGTCGGGTAGCGATTGAAATCGAGATTGAACGCGTTGAGCGCATCGCGCAGCGACGTCATCTGTATCTCGACCTTGCGGACGGTCGCCTTGGCGCGAGTGCCCATCAGGTTCACTGTTACAAGCCCGGCGATCGCCAGAATAATCACGATCACAATCATCACTTCCAGCAGCGTGAACGCCCGAGCGGTCTCGCTGAGTGCCGCCTCGCAATCCCCGCGCCTCTGATTCGAGTTCTTCATCTACTACGCCTCCTGTCCGACTCCCACCCCGCTCGCGCACCGCACAGTTTACCTGCAATATGCCGACGCTGAGCGGGCATCTACCCCGATCCGCAAAACTTTCCGCCTGTCGGGCTCGTTCGTTCACCGCACAGACGACCCCATCTGCGAGATCGGCAGCACCAGCCCCGCGGCTACCAGGCCAACTACCACCGCCATCACCAGCAGCAGGAGCGGTTCAACAAGTTTCAGAGCGACCTGGAGCATCCGGTCGATCCGAGCCTCCAGCGTCTGCGCGACCGTCAGCAGTACCTCGTCGAGGTTGTTGGCCTGCTCCCCGACCGTGATCATCTCCACCACATCGGGCATGAACAGGCCGCTCTCGGCCAAGGGCGGCGCGAGCGGCTGGCCCTGCCGGACTGCCTCGGTCGCCTTCTCAATTGCCTCCTCTAGCAGGACGTTTCCCGCCGCCTCGCGCGCGATCTGCATGGCGATGAGCAGCGGGATCGAGTTGCCCAGCATGGTCCCGAGGATTCGACAGAATCGGGCGATAGCCAGCGCCGCGATCAATGGGCCGACAACGGGGACGCGGAGTTTCATCGCGTCAAGGCGGCGGGCCGCGGCGGGCCGGCGAACGAGGTACCACAGCGCTGCCAGGCCGCACACCGCGACGAGCGCGAGCACGGGACCCCACGTCGAGATGACCTGACTGATGGCCAGGATGATCTTGGTCAGGCCGGGCAGGTTCCCCTGCTCATCCATCGCGGCGAACATGGGCCGAAACTTGGGCACGAAGATGCCGAAGACGATCCCCAGCACCCCGACGCCCACGAACACCAGCACCGAGGGATAGATCAGCGAACCGATGACCCGCGACCGCATGTCCGCTTGCGCCTGCAGGAACGAGCCGAGTCGCGCGAGAACCTGATCGAGAAAACCGCCCTTCTCGCCGGCGCGGACCATCGCGATGTGGATGCGCGGGAACACCTCCGGACTGGCCGCCATAGCCTCGGCCAGTTCCGTGCCCTCGGCGACTGCATCGGCGACCTCGGTGAACACCGCAGCAAGGCGAGGGCTGGACTTGCTCGCGCCCAGTAGACGCAGGCTGCGCAGGAGCGGCACGCCGGCCCGCAGCAGATCGGCCAGTTGCGTGTAGGCGTTCGCGAGCCGCCGGGTGCCGATGCCGCGGCCCAGCGGCGAGGCCCGCTCCCCGTGCTCAGCGACCTTTACGGGTGTCAGCCGACGCGACTCCAGTTCCGTCAGCACCGCCTGCTCGCTGGAACCGGTGAGCACGCCGACCACGCGCTCGCCGCCGGATGTCAGGGCTATGTAGCGGAAACTCGCCATGCGCGGTCATGGTACCGCTTTGCAACGGGGACTGCTTAGCTCGCATGGCCAAAGTAGATGCCTCGCAAAGCCAACCACTTGAAGAGCTCGCGGGACGAGCAATTCTCCGCCATCACCGCCTTATGGCGCAACGGGGCAGGTGCATTGATATGAGACCCCGTTCGGAAAGACGACCTTTGACAGATGGCAAATGCCATCGCAAGAGCGGTTGATGCAGGACACAACGATCGTATCTCCCACGATCCTGTAGGTCACCTCACACTCGCCGGCCATGAACTCGGCGTTGGATTCGATGACCTCGGTCAAGACGCCGTTCTCATCGACGGTGATCGAATGCGCGTAATAGTCGATCCCGGCCTGCAATCCGAGGGCAGGAACGGCGCCCGAAAGGGTGATGCCAAGCAAGTGACCATCGTCGCCCACTTGAACCCCCGCGACATGTCCGTTCTGCATCACCCAGAGTGCTGTCTCGCTGAAGGATCGATCCCCGATCTCTTCTGTCACCGGCCCGTTTTCCGTCTCGTTCACCAGCACCGTTGGCAACGTGGTCACCGTCTCTTGTGAACTCCGCATCATGCTCATCGCACCAAGTTCCTGATCGCTGTTTGCGCAGCCCGCCAAAGAAGCGAGCGTACACGCCAAAACAGTCAGGAAGCGGAAACTCGTTGCGATCGACATGGTCGTCTCCAAGTTCGGGACTAAAGGCTGAACCAACCCACACGCCCCACAGTAGGGCTTGCAAGGATAAAAAAAGCAAGTTTCACCGGCCCACTGAGGCGGTCTCGAACTCGGAAGGAACGAACCAATGTACTGGGATTCCTGAACAACCGCTTCGGCGAGCGGCATGACGTGCGTTGACGGCGTGACCTCCGAACTGTTGCTGTCGAGCCTTGCGATTGTCACCGATGGGCGCGGCCCCTCAGCCGGCCCTGCTCAGGCTCAGGCTCTTCTTCCAGTTGTACGCGATCAGGTTCAGGACAAAGTCCACCTCGTTGCGCCGTCGGCCCCGGTACCGCACACGCCGGTACCCCATGTTCTTCATCCACGCGAAGGGATGCTCCACCACCGCACGCACGCGCGCGATCATCCGGTTGAGTTTCCTGAGTTGCGGCGACAGGTTCGCCTGCCCACGCCGCCGCTTGAACGCGATGGCGCAGCACACGCCCCGGGCGGTCAACGCCGCCTCACGCGCCTCGCTGCGGTACGCGCTGTCGGCCACCACCATCTTCTTCTCGCTTCGCGTCAGTTCATCGATGAAGGTGCTGTCGTGCGGGGCGGCGTCGCTGAAGCGGTAATCCCTCACAATCCCGCTGCGGTCGGCGTTGATGCTTCCCTTGTACCCGTGGTACGTCTCGCCACGCTTCTTCGTGAACGAGGCCTCGGGGTCGCGTGTGCTCGTGCCGCCGTCACGCTTCTGGCCGCGGGCCTGCTCGATGATCGTCGCGTCCACCAGCGAGCCGTCCTTGATCAGCAGGCCGCGGCGGTCCAGCTCGGCGGTGGTCCGCTCGAAGAGCGTGCGCTCCAGCCCGGCCTCGCGCAGGCGGGCGCGGAACCGCACGAACGTCGTCTCGTCGGGCGTCGCGTCGTTGAGCGCCAGGCCCACGAACCTGCGGAACGAGAGCCGGTCCTGCAGGCACTCCTCGAGCTGCGGGTCGCTGAGCCCGAACCACTTGGCCAGCAGCACGCACTTGAGCATGGTGAGCGCGGGCCAGGCGGGACGGCCGCCCTCGCTCGGCTCTCCCTTCGCGGGTCCGCGATACTCCGGCAGCGCCGCGATGGGCCTGACCAGCGCGTCCCACGCCACGGCCTTATCGAGCCGCGCAAGCAACGCCGCCGTCCGCGGCCCGCCCAGGCTCGCCGTCCACGCATCGATCAAGCCGTGTTCCGCATTGGTTCGCTCGGCCATCTGACCCTCCGTTCCGCGTGCCCGTCACCCCGCACACCTATACGCTCTCTATACGCGAGCGGTTGCGCGGGGTTGTTCAGAGGTCCCTACTGCTCACTTCGCCTAGGGAAGCTTTTGCGTGTGGGAATGGTCCACGGGAAACGGCTTAGGGGTTGACGCGGGCGTGCCTGTCGGCTGCTCTGAAAGCAGTTCTTCCACCCTCTTCACCAGGTCCGGCTCGATCCGCCTGGTCCCCACATACTTCTTGTCCGCGTCGAACCGCGCGACGACCTTGCCGTCGCGATCCAGCACAAACTTAGTGAAGTTCCACCTCGGGTCCCCGCCGATCGGCGCCGGCTGCGCGGTCAGCGACCCATACAGAGGGTGCTTGTCCGGACCCTTGACCACGATCTTCTCGAACATCGGGAACGTAACCTTGAACCTGCTCGAACAGAACGCCGCGACCTCCAAGTTGGTCCCCGGCTCCTGCGAGCCGAAGTCGTTGGCGGGGAAGCCCAGCACCACCAGCCCCGCGTCCTTGTGCTTCTCGTAGAGTTCCTGCAACCCGGCGTACTGCTCCGTGAAACCGCACTTGCTTGCGACATTCACGATCACCACGACCTTGCCCTTGTACCGAGCAAGGTCCTCGAGCGTCCCATCAATCCTCTCGACCTTGAAACTTAGCGGCTCGGCGGGCATCGGCTTCTCCTCCGGCTGTGCCGGTTCGGGCGGTGTCGTCGTCGCGGGGTTCGCGGGCTTCGTCGCGGGCACCTTGACGGGCTCCTTGCCAGCGTCCTTCTTCGGCGGCTCGCCGGTCATGCCCATGCCAACGACGCCCAGCAGCACCGCGCCCGCCGCGGCCAAGCCCGCCGCGATCCACACCATTCCCGACCCCTTGCCGCCACTTGTCCCACAGCATCCGCCACAGCAAGCCATCACACGCCCTCCTGTTGCCCCGGTCCCGATCAATCCTATCGCCCGATCGACCACCCGCCGCGCCTTCCATCTATCCTTCCGCATGATCCTTCTCAGCCGCACGGTGCGCTTCAGCGTGAACGACGCCGCGGCCTCCCTCCACGCGACCACTCCCACCCCGACCGACAACACCTTCGCGGCGTTCCCCTCGATGCTGGGCATCGGTCGCCACTATGAACTCGACATCCGCTGCCGCGGCGAGATCAGTCCCGACACCGGCTACTTCCTGAACATCAAGGAGATCGACCGCGCGGTCCGCGCTACGGCGATCCCCGCGATCGCCCGGGACGCCCATCGAGAACCCGGCAACTTCTACGGAACGCTGCGCGATGCCCTGCCAGCCTTGAACAAGGAACTGGCCGGGTCCATCGCTTCGGTTCGCTGGCACCTGAGCCCGTACCATTCCATCGAAATGTCGCCCCCATCCTCCTCCAAAACTGAGAAGATCCCCACCGACACCGTCGCGCTGCTCCGCCATCAGTTCGAGTTCGCCGCGGCCCACCGCCTGCACATCCCCTCGATTTCGGATGAAGCGAACCGCGAACTCTTCGGCAAGTGCAACAACGTGCGCGGGCACGGACACAACTACCGCGTCGAGCCTTGCGTCGAGGTGCGCGTGGCCGCCCACGGCGGGGAGATTCCCGCATTCACTCTGGGTGATCTTGAGCGCATCACATCGGAGCAGGTGGTCCAGCGGTTCGACCACACCCACCTCAACGAGGACACGGCCGAGTTCGGCTCCGGCCCCGGCGGACTGAACCCCTCGGTCGAGAATATCGTGCGCATCTGCTTCGACCTGCTTGCCCCTGCCATCGCCGCGGCGGGTGCCACGCTCCGGTCGGTGACCGTCTGGGAGACCGATAAGACCAGTTGCACCTACCCCGCCGGGCCGTCCAACCCGCTCTGAGGGCGTAGTACTTTCCCGGGAAGAGGGAAACATGCGACTTCTCTCCCGGCGAGGCGATAACATGCAGTCATGGGAATCGGCACGCTCCTGCTTGACCGGGGCCTGATCAGCCGCGACCAACTCGAAGAGGCGCTCGCGCAGCAGCGGGGCTCGGGCGAGCGGCTCGACCGCATTCTTGTCAAAATGGGCCTGGTGGACGCGGACAATGTTCTGTCGGTTGTCGGCAACCAGTTCCACATGCCGGTGATCGATCTTGCCACGGTGGAGGTGGGCGCGGACATCCTCCAACTGCTCCCGGCCAAACTGGTCTACCGCCAGAACTGCGTGCCCATCGCTCGCGAGAACAGCGTTCTGACCGTCGCCACGAGCGACCCCTTCGAGTTGCCCGGCCTCGATGAACTCCGCATTCTCACGGGTTGCACCATCGAGGTTGTGCTGGCCGACGATGAGGAACTCCGCAAGTTCATCCGCGAGCACTACGGCGTCGGCTCCGACACTCTCGACGAGATGTCCGCCGGCCTGAACGCCAAGGCGACACTCGCCGACCCCGCCGCGGCGGAAGTCGAGCAGGCGCAGGAGGCCTCGGTCATCCGGCTCGTCAACGACGTGCTCGCAGAGGCCGTGACCGAGCGCGCCACCGATGTCCACATCGAGCCCTACGAGCGCGAACTGATCGTCCGCTACCGCATCGATGGCGTGCTGCAGCGCGCCAACGTGCCGCCGACGATCAACCGATTCGCCGCGGCGATCATCTCCCGCCTCAAGATCATGGCGAGCCTGAACATCGCCGAAAAGCGCAAGCCGCAGGACGGGCGCATCACCTTCAAGCACAAGGGCAAGGAGTACGACCTCCGAGTCTCGGTCATACCCATGCTCTTTGGCGAGGGCGTGGTGCTGCGCGTGCTCAACAAGTCCGCGGTGATGATGGGGCTGGCGGACCTCGGCATGCCGCGCCATGTGCTGGATGTGTGGGAGAAGATGATCCTCCGCCCGCACGGAATCCTGCTCGTCACCGGCCCAACCGGCTCGGGCAAGAGCACCACGCTGTATGCGTCCCTCAACACCATTGTCTCCGACGCCATCAAGGCCATCACCGTCGAGGACCCGGTCGAGTACCACGTCCCCGGCGTAAACCAGATTCAAGTGAACCACAAGGTCGGCCTGACGTTCGCCGACGGCCTGCGATCGGTCCTCCGCCACGACCCGGACGTGGTGATGATCGGCGAAATCCGTGACAAGGAGACCGCCGATACCGCCGTGCAGGCCTCGCTCACAGGGCACCTGGTGTTCTCGACACTTCACACCAACGACGCGGCGGGCGCGACGACGCGCCTGCTGGATATGGGCGTCGAGCCGTTCCTGATCGCGTCGAGCGTGGAGTGCATTCTGGCGCAACGCCTGGTGCGCCGCATCTGCTCGGAGTGCGCCGAGTCCTATGCCCCCGATGTCGCGGACCTGCCCAAGGACCTGCCGATCGCCAAGGGCCAGACGCTCGTACGCGGTCGCGGGACCGCCTGCCGAAACTGCCGCGCAACCGGCTATCGGGGGCGCCTGGGCATCTACGAGGTGCTGCGCATGAACGACGACCTGCGGGAACTGGTGATGCAGCGCGTGAATGCGCACCGCATCGCCAGCGCGGCGGAGAAGTCCGGCGACCTCAGCCGCCTGCGCCAGGATGGCTACGCCAAGGTTCTCGCGGGCCTGACCAGCGTCGAAGAGGTGGTCATGGCGCTGGCGACGTGAGCGTCGACAGATCGCCTGTTCCTACACGCATCCCGCGAACCAGCCGCCAAGAAACGCGAATGTATCCGTGACCTCAACGATGCCATTCCGGTCGTAATCCGCCCGCATGTCGTTTGCAAAGAAATACGACAGAAATGTGAAGATGTCATCGACCGCGAGACTCCCGTCGCCGGACGTGTCTGCGCGGCAACAGGCCCTCGGCTCGGCACACAGACCAAGATCATCGATGCTCACAGTCAGCGGACCGCCAACGCCGCCGCCAATCACGTTCCCCACGACGATGAAGTAACTCCTGCCGAGTTCAGAGCACCATGTCACAATCGCGCCCTCGCCAACGCCGTTCTGGCAATCGGGGTCGGTCCCGCCCAACTGCAGAAAGTCGAGTTCGCTCCTGGTCGGCCCGCAGAGCACGAGGATGGCCGCGGCGAAATGCAGGTTGTCATCACAGGCCCGCGCCTGAAGCGTGCCGCCGGTGCCCTGCACGCTGTACCAGGTGCCTCGCTCCATCAGTTCGTCCTGCGCGAACCACGCGAGTTCGTAGTCATTGGTGGCACAGAGGAGTTCGACGGTGCTTGTCCAAGGCAGCGTGGACACCTCGACCGCGTTATCGAGGATGTCGTTTGCAGGTGTGGCGAGGCAGTTGGTTGTGAAGCACGCCGCCTCCTGGTCCGCCCAGCGCCCCTTCAACTCAGCGCACGCCGTTCCTTCCACGACGACACAAGTGCCGTCCGGGAGATAGCACGGCCCGGTTCGCCATTCGGGGCACTCTTCGAGAAGTTCAAGGCCCAGAACGAAGGTGTTGTTCTCGAAGTAGGTCCCGACCAGGACGATGTACTCCTGGTTGATCGACAGCCCTTGAGCACACAAGGACGTTGCATCTTCGTTGTCGTCCCGGCACGGATCGCCCGAGCACGCGACAGGCTCGAGTTTGCCCTCGATCCACTGGAACAGGCCGATCAGGACATCGTCCCGCAGCCCGGTTCGGCGCGTGGTGAGGAACGCCGAGGTGCTTGTGGCTGTAAAACTGAACCACACGGTGTTGAGCCCCCGCCCCGGCCCCCCCAACATGCACGAGAACTCCGGGTCGTCGGGCGAGTCGGTCGCGCTGGCCATGTCCACCAGCAGCAAGCCTCCAGCGCCCGGAGTGAGCGCGAAGGGGGCGGCGCTGCTGTCCCCTGCCTGGCCGAGCAGGCTTTGTCCGAAGGCTCCTTGCGCCGCCAGCAGCAAACACCCTGCGACAATCAACGCGTGCAACCAGTGATGCATCACACCGCACAACCGCAAACTCAGACTTGCCATCGGATGCCCCTTGTTGTTCATGGCTCACCCCCGCCTGCCGCGTGCCGCTCAACAATGTCAAGGTACTTAAGCCCACCCGCGGCCTGCTCGG
>CAYMWG010000042.1:0-14433 GCA_964393765.1 uncultured Phycisphaeraceae bacterium | reverse complement strand
CCCTCGATTCCCAGCGCCGAACGGGCGTCGCCGCGAACCACACGGCGACCCACCTCCTGAACCTCGGCCTGCGCCAGGTCCTCGGCGACGGCATCGACCAGAAGGGCTCGCTGGTCGCGCAGGACCGTCTTCGCTTTGACTTTTCGCACACAAGGTCCGTCACGCCAGAGGAACTCGGCAGGGTCGAGGCGATCGTTCGCGACCGAATCGCTCGGGACCTTCATGTGCACGCCGATACCGCGCCGCTCTTTGTCGCCAAGCAGGTCGAGGGCCTGCGTGCGGTCTTCGGCGAGGCCTACCCGGACCCGGTCCGCATAGTCTCGGTCGGCGCGCCGATCGCCTCGCTCCTCGACAGCCCGAAGGCCGCGCAGTGGCGCGACTACTCGATGGAGTTCTGCGGCGGTACGCACGTCGAGCGGACCTCGCAGGTCCAGCACTTCGCCCTTGTCACCGAAGAGGCCGTCGCCAAGGGTGTCCGCCGCATCGTGGGGATCACGGGAGTTCCCGCGCTCGCGGCGATCCAGACGGCCGACAAACTGGCGGAGCGGCTCGCCGCCGCTGCGAAACTCCCCGATTCCCAACTTGGCGGCGTAGTGGCCGAACTCTCAGCGGAGATTGATCAACTCACGCTGCCCGCCGCGAGGAAGGCCGAACTCCGCGCTGCCCTTGCCATTCTCCATGAGCGGATCAAGGGCGCTGAGAAGCACGCCTCCGCGGCCCGCTCCAATGAGGCCGCGGCGATTGCCCGCCAGATCGGTCTTGCCGCGGCCGCTTCCCTTGATGACTTCGTCATCAACACCATCGAGGTCGGCGATGATCGCAAAGCCCTTCAGGCCGCTGTCAGCACCGTCGCGCAACTCTGCCCGAAGAAGGCGGTGATGCTCATCTCGCCGGATGCAGTGGGAAACAAGATCGCGATGCTCGCGGCGGTGCCCGAAGCCCTCATCAAGCGGGGCCTCAAGGCGGGCGACTGGGTCAAGGCCGCGGCCGACGCCTGCGGCGGCAAGGGCGGCGGCAAGCCCGATTCCGCGCAGGGCGGCGGGACGGATGTCACCAAACTCAAGGATACGCTGCTCGCAGCGAGGCACTTTGTCGCGCGGGTGCTCGCCTAGGTCGCTCGCGACGCCTCTCTGCCATGGCAAACCCCAGCCCAATCCAGCCGGACAATGACGAGCGCGGTCCCGCCGATCTCCCCGATCGCGTCGAGGACCTCCCGGCCTGGCGCGAGCCGCCCCGCGCTCCGGAGATTCCGGAAGTTCTGAAGCAAGCGGTACCCCGCCCGGCCTCGGTTACGCGCGACGACGCTCAGACCAAGACCGACATGTCCGACACCGCCAAGGCCTTCGGCATCGCGCTGGACTTCGTCGCGACCGTGATGGTCGGTGCTTTCCTTGGCTGGGGCCTCGGCAAATGGCTGGGGCACATGCCGTCGTTCGTGCTTGGAGGAATCGCCCTCGGCATGGTCGCGGCGTTCGTCAGGGTCGTGCGAGGCACGCAGGCGACCGAACGTCGCGAGGCTGCTGCTCGCCAGCAGATGGCTGATTCGCAACGCCCCTAAGCCGTTGTTCGCGCCTGCTGCTCGCTCGACCACCCCCGTACAACCGGCTATCCTTGAACCCACTTTTGGAGCGACCTTGGACCCCACGCCAGCCTCACACATTCCCCGTGCCGCGTGCGGCATCGTGATGCTCGGCGCGACGCTGATTGCGGGGGTCGGCGCGTGGATGGTGACGAGCCGGCTGGCGGCGGGCACCGAGTACGCGACGCCCCTGCTTTTCGCGATGGGCGCGGGGTCACTTGCGACCTTGATCCCATTGCTGCTCTCCGTCGGCAAAGACTTCTGGGGCGTGGTCGTCCTCGGCTCCGGCGTTGGTCGAAGCCTGATAGTGCTGGCCGTGTGCTACGCGATGCAGCCCGCGAACCTCCCGCCGCGCCCGCTCTTCATGGGTGCCCTCACCTTTGTCCTGACGCTCCTTCTCGCGGAGACCATCATGGCCGTCAAGGTCCTCTCCCGACTTGAACGTGAACGCGTCCGCCTTCTTGCAACCGCCCACTAGCCCGATCGCCCCGACCGGAACCCAGTATGACCAGCCTTGTTCCACTGATGCTCGCCGCGGATGACCCGCTCAGCCACGTCGTGAACGCTCCCTCGATCGTGAGTGATAGCGGCTACTGGCTCTGGTCGGACAATCAGGGCGCGATCGTTCTGTCGGGCCTCATTGTCATTCTTGTGGGGCTGTTCGTCGCATCGCGCATCAAGACCGGCCCTGCGAGCCAGGGTCCGGGCGCGTATATCGCCCGCGGTCGCTTCGCCCACCTCATTGAGGTCATCTGTGTCTACCTGCGCGAGGAGGTCATCCGGCCACTCCTGCACGACCGCACCGAGCGATTCACCCCCCTCCTGTTCACGTTCTTCTTCTTCATCCTCGTCAACAACCTGATCGGGCTCACCCCGATCCGCGACCTCTTCCACGTCTTCCACCTCCCATCCGGCTACATCGGCGGCACCGCGACGCAGAACATCTGGGTCACCGGCACGCTCGCCATCCTCGCGGCGTTGTTCTTCAACGTCGCCGCGATCGTGCGCCTCGGCCCGGCGGGCTTTGTCAAGCACATGATGGGCGGCCTGCCCTGGTTCATGTTCCCCATCGCCGCGCTCCTGCTGCTCATCGAGGTCGCCGGCCAGTTCATCATCAAGCCCTTCGCGCTGGCTCTTCGTCTGTTCGCGAACATGACCGCGGGCCATGTGCTCATCGCGTCGATCCTCGGCTTTGCGGGGGTGGCCATCTCGTCGATGTCGGCGGGCGGCGGCTACGGCACCAACGGCGCGATCACAATCGTCAGTGTGCTCGCGGCGACCGCGCTGATGTTCCTCGAACTCTTTGTCGCCTTCCTCCAGGCGTTTGTGTTCATGTTCCTCACCACGATCTTCATCTCACTGATGGATCACCACGACGAGCACGGCCATGAGCACGAGCATGGTCATGCCCACGGCCACGAGCACGCCCACGCGTGAAAACAGGCCGCGTTCCCGCACAGCGGGGACACCCGAACGACCCGTGCAGCAACTGCAAAGAAAGGTTCGAGCAATGAACAAGATCACGAACAAGGCATTGTGGCTCGCCGCGGGCGTACTCGCGGCGCTGCCAGCGTCCGCGCTCGCGCAGACCGCGGAAGAGATCGCAAAGGTCACCGCCGCCAGCCCATCCAGCATCGGCAAGGGCCTGGCCGTCCTCGGCGGCGGCATGGCGCTCATCGGCGGCGGGATCGGCATCGGCCTGGTCGGCAAGGGCGCGGTCGAGTCCATCGCCCGTCAGCCCGAGGCCGCGGGCAAGATCCAGATCAACATGATCCTCGCGGCCGCGCTCATCGAGGGCGCGACTCTGTTCGCCGTCTTCGCGGGCTTCGGCGCCAAGTAAGCCTTCCCCCGTTGCGCTTCCGAGAGGCGGCGCATCGGCTTTCACGCGGATTCCTTTTCAGTAGGAGGTCGGGATGGTGCGTTCAGCAAGTCTCTCAGCGCTCGCCGCCGCGGCGGTCCTTGTCTTGCCCGCGCTCACGCTCGCAGCCGATGACGCTCACAGCGCGGCGGCGCAGACCGGCGCGATCGCAAGTCTGCCGCAGGGCATTGCCACCGCGATTACCGCGCTGGTCGTGTTCGCGATCGTCTTCGCGGTTCTCTCGATCAAGGTCTGGCCCGTGATATCCAAGGGCCTTGACGACCGCTCCGCCAAAATCCGCAGCGAGATCGAGGCCGCCGAACTCGCCCAGCAGCAGGCTCGCGATGCGCTCCGGCAGTACGAGAAGAGCCTCGCGCAGGCACGCGCTGAGGCCCAGAAGATGCTCGACGATGCCAAACTCCAGCAGCAGGCCATCTCCGCCGACCTCAAGGCCAAAGCGGATATCGACTTGAACGCCATGCGCGAGCGGGCCAAGCGCGACATCGACGCCGCCAAGCGGGCGGCGATCGCCGAGATCTACACCGAGGCTTCCAGCATGGCGACCTCCATCGCCTCGAAGATCCTGCAGCGCGAGATCCGCCCCCAGGACCAGCAGCGCCTCGTCGATGAGTCCCTGGCTCAGTTCCAGACCGTACACAATAACTGAACAGGTGCCACCGACCTTCGGGTCATTGCCGAGTGCGGCCTGTCCGATGCAACCATCCTCAGGATCAGAGTTCCAATGCCCCTCACCCACACCGAGCCCGATGCCCTCGCCCGCACCTATGCCGCCTCGCTGCTCGACCTGGCCCGCGCTTCCGGCGGCCAGGGAGCGATCGAAGAGACGCTCGCCGAACTGAACGAACTGCTCGAGATCGCGCGGGCCGAGCCCGCGTTCGGTGAGTTTCTCGCGTCACGAATCGTCCCAGCCGATGCCCGCGCCGCCTCCCTCCAAAGGATTCTCGGCGGGCGCGTGTCCGACCTCACACTCCGCTTCCTCCAGGTCCTCAACGCCAAGCAGCGGCTGGATCATCTTGCAGCGATCGCCGCGGCATTCGACGAGAAGGTTCAGGCCGAGTTCGGGCGTATCGAGGTCGATGTCTACACCGCCGCGCCCATCAGCGAGGACGAACTCGGCGCGATTCGCGACCGCCTCCACAAGGTGCTCGGCAAGGAGCCGATCGTCCACCCGTACACCGATCGCGAGATGATCGGCGGCCTGAAACTCCAAATCGGCGACCAGTTGATTGATGCCAGTGTCGCCACGCGCCTCCGCAGGCTGCGAGACCGGCTCAACGAGGGCGGCATGGCGACGGTCAGGGCGAGGGCCGAGAGAATGATGGAGTGATGATGTGATCGTGTTATGAAGTGAAGCCGCGCGTGCCGGATCCTGCTATTCGCTTCTCTTTCTCACCCTCTCACCTCATCACCTCATCAGAGATTCCATTGCGGTGACGGACTCCGAAGCACTCACAGATTCCTCGAGCGACCGCCATGCCCAAAAAGACCATCGCACAGACAGATGTCACCGGCAAGCGCGTACTCATCCGCGTGGACTTCAATGTTCCGCTAAATGGCGACCGCATCACCGATGACCGCCGCATCTCCGCTGCTCTGCCGACCATCAAGTCCGTCCTCGATCGCGGCGGCTCCGCAGTGCTGATGTCCCATCTTGGCAGGCCCGGTGGGACCGGCTTTGAGGACGGCGAATCTCTCCGCCCCGCCGCCGCTCGGCTGTCCCAACTGCTCGGACTGCCCGTCGAGTTTCCCTCGAACGATCCGATCGACGACAAGGCCGCCGCCGCCGTCAAGGCCCTGCGACCAGGCCAGGTCCTGCTCCTCGACAATCTCCGCTTCCACAAGGCCGAGCAGAAGGGCGACGCGGCCTTTGCCGCGAAACTCGCCGCCTACGGCGATATCTACTGCAACGACGCCTTCGGCACCTGCCACCGCGAGGACGCGTCGATGCACGCCGTCCCCGCGGCAATGACCGGCAAGCCGCGCGTCGTCGGATTGCTCGTCGAGAAGGAACTCCGCTACCTTTCTGAGAAACTCGCCAGCCCCGCCAAGCCGTATGTCGTTGTCCTCGGTGGCGCGAAGGTCTCCGACAAACTCCCGATGATCAACGCTGTGCTGCGCAAGGCCGATGCGGTCATCATCGGCGGCGCGATGGCCTACACCTTCCTCAGCGCGCTGGGCAAGCAGGTCGGCGACAGCCGCGTCGAGGCCGACATGCTCGCTCAGGCCAGGAAGATTCTCGATGAGGCCGCGAGGCTCAAGTGCGATCTCCTGCTTCCGCTCGACCACGTCTGCTCAACGCAGTTCGCCGAGAGTTCCGGGAGCATTGAAACTTTCAATGACGCGATCAAGCCCGGCTACATGGGCATGGACATCGGCCCCAAGACTCAGGCCGCCTTTGCCCTCCGCATTCGCAAGGCCAAGACCATTGTCTGGAACGGGCCAATGGGCGTGTTCGAGTGGGCACCCTTCCGAGTTGGCACCCAGCAGGTCGCCAGCGCCATGGCCTACGCCACGCGCGAGAACGGCGCGACCACCATCATCGGCGGCGGCGATTCCGCGGCCGCGGCGGACCTTCTGGGCATGAACGACGCTTTCAGCCACATCTCCACCGGCGGCGGCGCATCGCTCGAAATGCTCGCGGGCAGGCCATTCAAGTCGGTCGAGTTACTCGACAACGCCTGAGCGTTCCTGATTGTCAGAGCCCGGAGTGCGAGCGACGGGTTGGGGGCCGAGTTGAACTTCGCCGGCGGGGTGACGCGCGCGTCCCGTTATCTTTGAAGGCGACCATGACTAACGCGCACACCTCAAACCCCAGGCCGCGAACCTGGGTGCATCTGACCCTGCTCACCCTCCTCTGCCTCCTGACGTACTTCCCGGGCCTCGACACCCACGGCGTTACCAACTGGCAGGAAGGCCAGCGGCTGATCGTCGCACGCGACATGCAGGCCCGCGCCGACTGGCTGGTTCCGACAGTCAACGCAAGGCCCTACCTCGCCAAACCGCCCATGATCTACTGGGCCCAACTCGCCGTTGCGAGTGCGCTCGGCCAGACCGTGGAACTCTGGCACCTCCGGTTCGTGGTCGCACTGGCGGGGCTGTGCGGCGTACTCGCGACCTACGGCGCAGCGCGCGAACTGCTTGCGCCCGATCGCCCATCCGAAGAGGAACGGAGTTTCGCAGAGCGGGCCGCGCTCTGGTCCGGCGTGCTCCTCGCCACCGGCATCCTGTACGTCCGCGCGGCGCGCATCGGCGAACTCGACGTCCTGCTCGTCCCCTTCATCACCGTCGCGGTCTGGGCCGTGGCACGGGCGTTTCGTGCTCATCGCGTGCATGGGCGCACCAACTGGCCGGCGCTGGGGGTTGCAACGATCGCCGCCTCGTGCGCAGTCCTCACCAAGGACACCGGGCTTCTCTATGTCGCCCTCGCCGCTTACGGCGGGATCGTCTTATGGTGTGCATCCCTCCGCTCCGCGCGCCTGCGCTCTCTCGCCGCCGCGCTCTCCCGCACCCACCCGTTGCTCGTGCTTGGCGTCCCGGCCGCGGCCCGGTACGGGTGGACCTGGCTCGTCGGGCAACGGGTTGGAGCCGACAAGGCGGCGCTCCTCGCCCGTGCGGAACTCGATGATAACGTCCGGTTCTTCGTCGCCGAGGCCCCGATCAACAACCTCGAGACCATGCTCTTCGGCCTCGGCCTCGGCTCGGCGCTCGCGCTCGCCGCGCTGGTGGTCCTCATCCGCTTCCGCCCGCGCCTTACCCCCGGCGGAGCGATCGTCGCCGCGTGGATCGTGTTGAGCCTGATCGCCTTCAGCATCTTCGGCAAAGGGGTGCAGCGATACCTGACTCCCCTGTGGCCCGCGTGGGCGATGCTCGCGGGCTGGCTCGCGGCCATCTGGTGCAGGCCGCGACCGCTCCGGTCCTCGCCCGCGCTGTGGCTCGGCGCGACGATTCTGGTGCTGGCGATCGCGCAGTCGTTCCAGTACGGCTTCCTTCGCGACCGCGTCAACGCCCATCGCTCTCCGCGCGACCTGTTGGCGGCGCTTCGAGCGCGTTACGACTGGAGGGGGCCGGATCGGTTGTTCTCGTTCGAGTACACCAGTCCTGCGCTCGATTACTATGCGGGCGGCTTCGTGCAGGTCGTGGGCGATCCGAGGGCGGGCGCGACGATGCTGGCGGGTGAGGCGTGGACCCTTGATCAGTTCCGCACCCACATCGTGCAGAACCCTGGACCAACCTTCATGATTGTGCGCGACGGGCGAATCCCGGGCATCGAACTCGCGCCCGTGTCCCAACGCCTCTGGCCGGCACGGCTCGATGCCGAGGAACTTGTGGGGTTGCCGGACTTTCGAATCGACAACGGACGCACGGCGATGCGAGTCCTCCGCGTAACGCCGTCCGACAGGGCACCCACCATCGAGTAAGACTTCTACGTGCTAGCGCTCGGCCACTCGCTTCACAAACGCATCGTACTGCTCGGGCGTATCGATCCCCCCGCCCCCGGTCATCCCCGGCTCGACGATCGCCACGGCGATCCGCATTCCATTCTCGAGCGCCCGCAACTGCTCGAGTTTCTCCGCCTGCTCCAGCGGCGTGGGCGTCATGGCGGCGTACCGCCTCAGCGTCGCGTGCCGGTACACATACAGGCCTACATGCCGCAACGCCTGTGCGCTACCCGCCCCGTCTCGGTCGCACGGGATCGCCGCCCGCGAGAAGTACAGCGCACACCCATCCCGACCAACCACCACCTTCACGATGTTCGGATCGTCGATCCGCTCGCCCATGTCCCCGCGCAGCGCCGTTGCAACGGTGGCAACCGAAGCGTCCGCGTCCCGCTCGCCCCGCACCAGCATCTGCACCGCCGCGTCGATCACTCCCGGGTGGAGTTCGGGCTCGTCCCCCTGCACATTCACGACGATTGCATCCTCAGGAAGTCGCAGCGTGGCCGCGGCCTCCGCAAGTCGGCTCGTGCCGTTCGGATGCTCAGAGCCTGTCATCACCGCCTCCGCTCCAAATCCGCGTGCGACATCAAGCACGCGCTGATCGTCCGTGGCGATGACTACCCGTGCCAGGCTCGCCGCCCGGCGCGTGGACTCCCACACATGCCGGATCAGCGGCTTACCCGTGCGATCCGCGAGCACCTTGCCGGGGAACCGAGTGGAACCAAGCCGTGCCGGGATGATCGCGACAGCGCTTGTCGCCTCGCTCCCGCCCGCGCCCGTGCTGCTCGCCATGCTCACCCTTGCGCCCCGCCGCCGCTCCGGAGTTCCGCGAGCAGCGCCTTCAGGTCGTCGCGGCGCTTGCGCACATCCCTGTACGAGATGCTCTGGATCGTGATCCCCGAGGCGATCTTGAACGCCTCCTCCGCGTTCGCCAGGTCCAGGCTCTCCCGAGCGCGAGTTTCAAGTGCCAGCATCAGGCCGTAGCGCAGTTCCGTCCCGATCTCATCCGCGTGCGTGTCGTGCGACTCCAGAGCCTCCCGCAGCGTCTGGATCGCCTCATCCGTGTACCCCGTCATGTGATGGAACGAAAGGCCCAGGTAGTTCAGCACCCTCGCGCGGTTCTTGGGGTCCGCCTTGGCTTCCTGGAACATCGCTACCGCGTCGTCGTAGCGCTGCAACCCGAAATACGCCCGCCCCAGGTCATACTTCTTGTTGAGGTCCGTCGGATACGCCGCAACCTGCTCCTCAAGCATCGCGGACTGCTCGCGCAGCAGCGCGAGCCGCGCGCCCTTGTACGCCTCCTTGGCTCCTTCTCCCGCGTCGGGCGCCTTCGCCGCTGCCTCCAGCGCCGCCACGCGCCGTCGGGCCTGCCGGAGTCGGATCGTGTCCGCCTGCTCCTTGAACCGGAACTCCCTCGTCGACTCAAAGGCCTGAGAGTAAAGAGTGTGGGCGGTCTCCTCATCCGCCGCGTGCGCCCGCTCCAGCAGGAACTTGCCGTACTTGTTGATTGTGGGCCGGTCGGCGGGGTTCGCTTCGTGCTCGATGCGAGTCTTCTCGATCAGCCGGTCGAGCGTCTGCTCGGTCTTGACAACCCGTTCCTCGTCCTCAAGGTCCTGCTGCTTCTGCGTGTTGCGGACGTTCTGGCGATAGCCGCCGGCCTGTCCCGTCTGGTCGAAGCCGCCGCGGTGCATCGTCGATTCCGCGGAGATGTTCTTCACGCGCTGCGCGAGCCTGCCATCGGTCGGGTCCATCCGAACGGCCGCCTCGCCCGCGACGACCGCCTGATCAAACTGCTGGAACTTCTCGAACACCTCCATCACCGCGACCAGATACTCCTTCCGCGGCCGTTTCTCCTGCGTCGCGGCACCCCGCGCCCGCTCGGCGATCCACACCGCTGGCCCCTGCAGTCCGAGTTTCGAAGCGCTCTGCATGGCGCGGACGCCCAGCCCCGCATCCATGATCCGGGACCCCCACTGCAACAGGTCGGAAAGATACTTGCCTAGTTCCGACCGGTCATCGGCGAAGTTTTTCGCGGTGTCCTTCGGGGGTCCCTTCGCCTTGCTCTCGAGCACATAGGCCTGCGCTGCGCGGACAAACCCCTCCAGGCCCTTCATGCTCGTGGGGTCCTGCTTCAGCCCGCCTAGCCACAGGTTCATGGAATACGCGTAGTTCGTCACATCGTGCAGACTCTGCGCGCGATCAAAGAACCGCTCCGCTTTATCGGGCGAGTACTCAAACCCCGCCTTCACTGTCGCCCCGGAGGCTGCCCCGACAGTCGATGGATTCGATCCGGCATCGCCGGTTGACCCATTGGCCGCGGGCGAAGCGCCCTTCTCCTCGGGCTTGATCTCCGGCTTCTTCTTCCCAAACAAGCCCAATGACCGCTCCTTGTCCCGCCCTCAATCGCCAGCGGCAATCCTACCGACTTCCCCAACACCCCGCCAACACCATCAACCGATGTGGGTTGCCCTCTCGGCCCATTTGATACGCACCCGGCCCCGCGCCCGATCCGTGCCGACCGCTTCCTACCGTACGCCATGCCCCTCGACACCGCGAGCCTGCGCATCCGGACTTACCCCGACGACGTGCTCCGCACCAAAGCCCGCCCGGTCGCCACCCTTACGGATGAAGTCCGCGATGTCGCACGCCGGATGATCGAAATCATGCACGAGGCCGAGGGCATAGGCCTCGCCGCCCCGCAGGTCGGTCTCGCTTGGAGGCTGTTTGTCGCGCACGTTCCCGAGAGTGAGTCTCGATCTGCCGCCTCTGTGCCGCCGTCCGCGACCCGCGAGCCGCAGACCTACATCAACCCGGTGCTGACCCAACCCCTCGGCCCGCCCGAGCCGCTGAGCGAGGGCTGCCTTTCCCTGCCCGACATCCTTGGCGAGGTACTCCGGTCGCCGACCATCACCATCGTGGCCACCGGGCTCGACGGCCGCACGTTGACGCACACCGCGACCGGCCTGCTGGCACGCTGCTGGCAGCACGAAGTGGATCATCTCGACGGCGTGCTCATCATTGACAAGATGACGCAACTGTCCAGGCTCAAGAACCGTTTGGCCATCCGTGACCTGGAGCGCGATGCGGAGCGGTGAGTTCGTGGCACCGGGCTTCTGCCCGGTGTGCATTCGGCATGGTCTCTACACTCGCCTCCCATGCGGCTGATCTTCTTCGGCTCCGGCGCTTTCGGTCTCCCGACGCTCGCCCACTTGGCGCGATCGCACACCATCGCCGCGGTCGTCACACAGCCCGACAAGCCCGCCGGCCGCGGCGGCCGCCTCACGCCAACACCCATCGCCGCGTGGGCCGCCGAACACCTTCCCGGCATTCCGATCCTCAAACCGCCCAAGGTCAACGCCCCCGAAGTAGTCGATGAGATTCACCGTCTCGCCTCGACCCCTTCCCCACTTCCGATATCCGATATCCGACCTCCCACATTCGTAGTCATCGCCTTCGGCCAGAAACTCTCAGCGCGTCTGCTCGCAGGGGTGTTCGCCATCAACCTGCACTCCTCCCTCCTGCCGCGCTGGCGCGGTGCTGCACCGATCAACGCCGCGATCCTTGGTGGCGACACCCACACCGGAAACTCGATCATCACGCTGGCCGACCGCATGGACGCCGGGCTTGTGCTGGCGCAAACCGACCCGCCGATGCCGATTGACCCCCTTGTCACCGCGGGCGAACTCCACGACCGTCTCGCCGCCGAAGGCCCGGCGCTCGTCGATCGCGTGCTGGCTCAGCACCTGGAAGATACGCTCTCTCCCCGCGTCCAAGACGAATCGCTCGTCACCATCGCCACCAAACTCAGCAAGTCCGATGGTCAACTCGACTTCCACCAACCCGCCGACTTCCTGCGTCGCCAAGTCCACGCGCTCACACCCTGGCCCGGTGCTTCCACCAGCCTCGACCCACGCGATGCCGCCGCGCCGCTCACCCTGAAACTCCTCCGTGTCCGCGTCGGCCCACCTCATGCCAAGAGGGAGGGAACACCCTTCGATCCCGGCGCGATCATCGACCCTGCCCGCGGCGTGGTATCCTGCGGCAACAACACAACGCTGGAGATCATCGAACTCCAGCCCGCTGGCAAACGCCCGATGGACTGGCCCTCTTTCGCCCGCGGTCGCACCATCCCCCCCGGTTCACGCCTCATCTCTCCGGATGCATGAAGCATGTTTCGGACACTTTGGGACTTGCTTGAAGGTGGGCGGGCACTGGTTGCCGGTCGTTCCCCAACGGCCGATGGCCCGGCTCTGGCTCCGCTCACCGCACCCACGCCGCCTCCCCTTCCGGCCGTCAGGCCCGCAGGTTGGATCGAGCCTGTGGGCCGCGCGTTTCCCAGGCGCGCACAACCAACCACTTTGCCCCAAGTCCTCACTCAGCCTGCCTCCAATCCAAAATCCGCAATCCTAAAGCCGCAATCTTTGTCCTGCCTTCCCATATCCATGGAGGCTCGCTACGAAGCCGTCACCCGCCTGATGCTCTCGACCTACGGCATCCGTGTCCGCAAGTGGCGCACGAGCATGAGCGGGGTCGCGTGGTTTGTCACCTATCGCGACGGGCGAGTCAATCGGCTGATCGAATCGCCCCGGCCCCGTGGCCCGATGTCCGCCGCGATCTTCCTGCACGAGGTCGGCCACCACGCCATCGGCTTCAACATCTACAAGCCGCGCTGCCTGGAGGAATACCACGCCTGGCGATGGGCGCTCGATGCGATGGAGGCCCTCGGCCTGAACATCACCGACCAGGTTCGCTACCGCATGCACGCGTCGCTCTGGTACGCGGTGCAGAAGGCCAGCCGGCGCGGCATAAGGCAACTCCCGCCGGAACTGGAAGCGTTCACGTCGCGGCCAGTTCGACCGAAGCAGACGAAGAACAACCGTCGTACCGCGGGGAAATCTGGCTGAACGTCCCGGGGGCGACTCGAACGCCCGACCTGCCGCTTAGAAGGCGGCCGCTCTATCCACCTGAGCTACCGGGACTCTTGGCGACGCATCCTATTCGCTCCCCGTTCGGATACCGCGCATTCCCTCCGAAGACGGGAGCAGGGCTCGCTTTCCGTAAAACCAGAAAGATTCCCGTCCGCCAGTAGCCGGCCGCACGGACACCGTAAATAATACCGGAGGCATTGCTATCCACCCACCCTCACACACCATGCTCGGCCACGCCACCCTTCCCACGCACTCGGAACTATTCGGACCAGCGACCTCTGTCGCTGTCGCCATCCCCGCTCGGCGTGCGCTCCCTTCCTTCCGCGACCAAGCCGCCGCCGCGTACGAACTTACCAAGCCACGCATCACCCGAATGGTCGCGGTCACCGCCGGTGTCGGCTTCACTCTGGCTGCGATTGGCCGGCCATGGACGGGCCTGAGCCTCGCGACCGCCGCATTCGGCTGCATCCTCGGCACAGGCCTGTCCGCATCGGGCGCCAACGCGCTCAACCAGTGGTTCGAGCGCGACCGCGATGCCCTGATGCACCGCACACGCACGCGACCCCTCCCGGAGAATCGCCTGTCCGCGCCGGCCGCGCTCTCGATCGGCCTCGCCCTGGGCATCCTGGGTGTGCTTGTCCTCTGGGCGCTCTGCGGCCCCGCCGCGGCACTTGTCTCCGCCGCCACCATCATCCTTTACGTCCTGCTCTACACGCCCCTCAAGCCCGTCACCGCGCTCAACACGCTCGTCGGCGCGGTCCCCGGTGCGCTGCCCCCGGTCGTCGGCTGGGCCGCGGCGTGGTCAGTCGGCGCAACCACACCCTGGTCCGCCATCGTTCACCCCCTCATCCAGCCCGCGGCGTGGTCTCTCTTCCTCATTATGCTCGTCTGGCAGGTGCCCCACGTCCTTGCCATCGCCTGGATGCACCGCGAGGACTACGCGCGAGGCGGCTACCGCATGTTGCCCATGACCGACCCCACCGGCCGCGCCACAGCGCTCACCATGTCCGTGTGGGCGGTAACGCTGATCCCCGTCTCGCTTGCGCCCGTCCTGTTGCTGTCCGACCAACTTGGCTGGCTCTACGCGACGATCGCGCTCCTGCTCAGCGGCGGCTTTGCGCTGATGTGCCTGCGGCTGCTGCGTTACTCCGATCGCACGCAGGTGCGGATGGCTTTCTTCGCATCCATCATCCACCTGCCGCTGGTGCTGATGGCGATGGTCGCCGATGCGCTGCTGCACGTGTGGCTGATCTAGTGTCCTGACTTCGAGATAGCCGCACGGTTGTTGGCGACTCGGCCGAGGATGGTATTGGCATCGGCGGTCCAGATGAAGGGCTTGGCGTCGTCGTTGCGTGCGTCGATGTAGTCAAGGGCGGTCTTTTCCAGCTACG
Organism: uncultured Phycisphaeraceae bacterium; assembly: GCA_964393765.1. Taxonomy (GTDB): domain Bacteria; phylum Planctomycetota; class Phycisphaerae; order Phycisphaerales; family UBA1924; genus JAHBXL01. The sequence continues at coordinate 220 of CAYMWG010000042.1, read as the reverse complement.
CTGGGTTGCGTCCGTCAAGTTGCGCACATTACAAAGAGGGCTCTCCCGCGTGAAGGTGGTGATGGGTATGAAGAAGGTCCGCCGTCTTACCAGATTGGGGGTCGCAAGGGCGCGAAGCCCCTTTGCACAGTGAATCGAGTTGATCGTCAGCTGCAAAGCCAGCATGGATCACCTGGCACTACGATGCCACCGGCAACGGCACCACCGACGGCTCAGACCC